>NZ_VZQP01000045.1:0-69746 GCF_014397655.1 Paraburkholderia sp. UCT31 | reverse complement strand
CGGATCGTCAACAGGTTTTTATCACTCGCTTAACCTGCCCACGCCGCTGAAGCCCACGCCATCAAAGGCTTCCCGCTTCTCCGCACCCCGGCGTCCGGAGCGCGAAAGAGCGGAATTCTAGTCGCCGACATCGGGACTTGCAAGCGATATTTTGACCGCTCGGCGCGCAACCTGCCGCGACCCAAAACACCTCGACTCACGCAGTCGCATGCGCGCGCATCGCCCGTTCGACCACGGCCAGATAATGGTCAATCCCCGGCGTCGCGCGATCCTTCTCTTTCGCGCGATCGTCCCATCGGCGCAAACGCATCGCGTCTTCGGCGTACGGTTTCTGCATAAACGCCTGCGCCTCTTCCCTGCTGAAGACCCCGCCCTGCAATTGCAAGCTGCGCACCGAGTCGGCGGACAGCTGGCCCAAATAGGTGGCGTCGATCGCGCACAGGCAGCGCTTCGCGTCGACGTGCAGACGAATCGGCTCCAGCACCGCATCCGACAACACCGGCCGCAAAAACGGCAAGGCGAAATACTGATGCAGATCGTCGACACCCCGTTCCGTCGGCGTCTCCCCTTGCAGGTTCAGCAGATGGCCGAGGTCGTGCAAGAACGCCGCGGCGACCAGTTCGTCGCTCGCGCCTTCCGCCTCGGCGAGCGCGCCGCTCTGCAACGCGTGCTCGAGCTGCGTCACCGGCTCGCCGCTATACGCGAGGCTGCCGTGTCGCTCGAAGAGCACACGGATATCGTCGAGACTCAATGCCACCTGTTACTCCCAAGGTAATGAAAACGTCTTCAGATTGGTAAAGCTCTTCATCGCTTCCTGAACGCCTTCCTTGTAGCCTAGCCCCGAATCCTTGATGCCGCCGAACGGCGTCAGCTCGATCCGATAGCCTGGCACTTCCCACACGTTGACGGTGCCCACGCGCAGCTCATTAATGAAACGCGTGATCGCGTCCTGCCGGTTCGTACACACGCCCGACGACAGCCCGAACGGTGTTCCGTTGCTGATGCGAATCGCATCGTCGAGCGTGTCGAACGCGATGACCGGCGATACCGGCCCGAAGGTTTCCTCGCGCACGAGCGTCATCGACGGATCGACGTTGTCGAGCACGGTCGGCGCATACAACGCGCCGCGGCGCTAGTTGCCGCGGCGCAGGCGCGCCCCCGCGGCCACCGCCTCATTAGCGGGACCTGGTTCATCGGATGATTGAACGGCGTGATCGCGACGATCACGCCCGCGAGCGGCTCGCGCTGCGAGAACACGCGACGCCTTTTGCCATGCGGCGTCAGATCGCACGAAAAACTCTGACCGTCGTCGCGCAACGCCTCGAACGAGGCAAAGCGGAACACGTCGGCGACGCGGCCGATCTCGTAGCCCGAGTCCTGCTTCGACAGACCTGACTCGAGCGAAATCAGATCCGACGCCGGTTCGATCCGCTCACGCAGCAGCACCGCCGCGCGCTCGAGAATCTGCGAACGCTCGTAGCGCGACAGCGTCGGCCGATACGCGAGCGCGTAGTCGAACGCGGCGCGCACATCGTCGATGCTGGCGAAGTGCACCGTGCCGACGCGCATGCCTGTATAAGGATCGAACACGTCGAGCGTCCGGGCGCGCGTCGCGCGCTCGCCGCTCAGCCGCAGCGCTTCGGCGCGGAACTCAGGATGGTCCCGCGGCGCCGTGTTCACGATGTCGACACGCGATTGAGCGCGACGTCGAAGATATCGAAATTGCGCAGCCGTTTGCCTTCGCTGCCGGTGGCTGATGGCTGAACGCGCCGGTTGAACAGCAGTGGCACTTCCTGCTCGGAAATCCCGCCGTGCGAGCGCAACGGCACGGTGAGCCCGGACAGGTCGTGCTCGTCGCGCCGCGTGCCGAGCACCACATGCTTCGTGCCGATCACGACCAGATCGCCGATGCGATCCTCAGGCAGCCCGAAGCGCGCACACGCGGCGCGTCGATCGAGCACGACTTCGATTCCCGGCAGGCGGCCGATCCGCGCAATCACGGACGCAGCGTCGACCTCGCGCGGCAAATAGACCGTCGCGAACGAACCCAGCGCGCCATGATGCACGACGTACGGATCGGTGATCGGCAGAATCACGCGCGCCGTCGACGCGTCGAGCCAGTCGTCGAGCAAGTCCTGCAGATAGATCACGTTCGGCTCGCCGGTCTGCGGATCGTGCTTCGCGTTCATGCCGTGATCGGCGGTGAGGCCGATCACCCAGCCGAGCGCGTCGAGCTTCGCGAGATAGCCGTCCATCATCGAGTAGAACGCGTTCGCGCCTTCGGTGCCGGGGGCCCATTTGTGCTGGATATAGTCGGTCGTCGACAGATACATGAGGTCGAGCTTGCGTGTCTGCGCGAGCCGCACGCCGGCCGCGAACACGAATTCCGACAACCCCGCGCTATACACGTCGGGCAATGGCAGGCCAACCAGATCGAGCACGTCGTCGATGCCGTTTTCCTCGCGCGTCACCTCGTCGGCTTTCTCCGCCGAAAAGCAGATGCCCTTCAACTGCGAGCCGAGCAGCCCGCGCAGTTTGTCCTTCGCGGTGACGACGGCGACCGCGGCGCCCGCGTCGGCGGCGGCCGCGAGCAGCGTGGGCGCGCGTAGGTAGGCGGGATCGTTCATCATCACCGCCGCGCCCGCGCCGTCGTTCGCGTGGGTGTCCCAGAAGTAGTTGCCGCAGATGCCGTGCACGGACGGCAATACGCCGGTCACGATCGACAGGTTGTTCGGGTTCGTGAACGACGGGATCACGCAGTCGCCGCGAAACGCCGCGCCGCCCTCGAGCATCGAACCGATGAACGGCGCGACGCCGGCCGCGACCGCCGCTTCCAGGTACGCAAACTCGCAGCCGTCGACACAGACGACGACCGTCGGCTGCGAAGGCAGCCGGTAGCTCCGGCCGTTGACTTCGATCGTGCGTTGCTCGGGGTGTGTCATCGCGTGGTTTTCCATTGCCGGGGTTGTCATTGCAAAGTCTTGATCGCCGGGTTGTCTGTTCGTGGGGCGAAGCTGCCGCGGCGTTTGCCGGTACGCTTGCCTCGGCTTCATCGCCGCGCCGTCATCGCCCGCGCGAGCCAGCCGCACCCGCGCCTGCCGGGAGGCGCTGCTCGTGCGCCGCATCGCCCGCCGCCTCGCAGGCCGCATGCGCGCGCTGCAACCCGCCCTGCACATGCGCGCGCATCAACTGCGCGGCCTGCTCCGCATCGCGCGACGCGAGCGCTGTCAGAATCGCGCGATGCTCGGCGAGCGAGCGCGCCATCGCGTCGGCCTGCACGACTAGCGCCGCACGCCGAAACAGGCTCAGCTCGCTGACGAGCCTGCGATACGTGTCGTACAACTTCGTGTTGCCCGCCGCCGCGACCAGCGCACCGTGAAACGCGACGTTCGCGCGCGCATACGCATCGTGATCGTGCGACGCGAGCGCCGCGCGCATCGCGTCGACCCAGTCGCGCAGCACCGCGAGTTTGCCCGCATCGATGCTCGACGCGAGCATCCGGCACGCCCCCTCTTCGAGCACCGCGCGCACCGCGTAAATCTCGTCCGCCTCCGCGAGCGACACCGTCCGCACGAACACGCCGCGATTCTTCTCGGTGCGCACCAGACCCGCCTGCTCTAGCGCGCGAAACGCCTCCCGCACCGGCCCGCGCGACACCTGCAATCGCGCCGCCCAGTCGGCTTCGTTGAGCTTGTCGCCCGGCGCCAGCATGCCGCCGACGATATGCCGCTCGATCTCGTCGCGCACCAGCGTCGTCAGCGAATGGCGGCGCAGGACCTCGATCGGATCGACGGAAGCAGAGTGCATATATTCGGTCATTTGGACAACTTTTGCCACATCTACATCGATGCTGACCGGTTCGCGCGCGTGCTTCAGATCAACGAAATCGCTCGCCGATCACTCGGATCAGTCGGGTCAGTCGGCTCACTCGGGTCAGTCGATCCGGCGCCGCGGAGCGCGCGCCGCGATCAGCAGCAGAGCGACCAGCGAGACCAGCAGCAGAATCAGCGACAGCGCGGAAGCCGGCAGGTAATAGCCGCGTTCCACCTGCCCGACGACGACGATCGGCACCGTCGCGAAGCCTGGCGGATATACGGTCAGCGTCGCGCCGAGTTCGCCGAGCGATAGTGCAAAGCCGAGCGCGAGACTCGCGCGTATCGCCGGCACCAGTTGCGGCAACACGACGCGGCGCAGCACCATCGACGGCGGCGCTCCGAGGCTCGCGGCCGCTTCGCGCAACACGGTCAGCTCCGGGCGCAGCGCGGCGGCCGCGCAGCGGTAGCAGAACGGCAGTACCAGCGCGAGCTGCACGAACACCACGATCGCCGCCGAGCTCGACAGATCGAGCGGCCGTTTGTGATACGCGATCAGCACCGCGAGGCCGAGCACGACGCTCGGCACGCCGTTGGGCATCATCGCGATCGTGTCGATGACGGCGCCGAGGCCGCGCCGGTCGCGTCCTTCGAGCGCGAGCGCGAGCCACAAACCGAGGGTCGTGCCGAGCACCGCGACGCCCATGCCGACTTCGAGGCTGGTGGTCAGCGCGTCGAAGTCGCTCGAACCGAGGCGCTCGAACCAGCGCATGCTGAAGCCGTCGGGCAGGATCGTGCCGGACCAGTGCGACGCGACGCTCGATAGCGCGACGACCAACACCGGCAGCACGAACAGCCAGAAGCACAGCAGCGCGGCAAAGCCGAGAAACAGACCGCCGAGCAGTCGCACCGCGAGGCTGTGCCGCACCGGCCGGCCCTTCTTGTGCATGACCGGCAGCACGGTCGGATCGAGTTCAACCGCCATGACCGGCTCCTTTCACCTTGCGACGATTGACGCGCCGGTACAACGCGTACAACGACAACGACATCAGCAGCATCACGACCGCGCCGGCGGCGGCGGTCGGCAGGTCGAGATCGACGGTGGCGGCGCTGTAGATCGCGACCGGCAGCGTGATCAGATGGGCGCTGCCGAGCACCAGCAGAATGCCGAACTCGTTGAGCGTCAGCAGAAAACACAGGATCGTGCCGGCCGCGATGCCCGGCCACGCGAGCGGCAGGATCACCTTGAACGCGACCATCAGGCCGTTCGCGCCGAGGCTGCGCGCGGCTTCGATCAGTCGCTGGTCGAGCAGCGCGAACGATGCCAACGTCGGACGCACGACGAACGGCGTATAGAACACGACTTCCGCGAGAATCACGCCGCCGATGCCGAACAGAAAATCGAGCGGCGGCGCCTGCAGATTGAACAGCCGCTGCAGCCCGATGCTGACCGAGCCTTGCGAGCCGTACAGAAAGATCAGCGTGAACGCGACCAGAAACGACGGGAACGCGACGAACAGTTCGAGAAAGCGCGTGACCATGCGCGCGCCCGGAAACGGCTTGAAGAACAGCAGCGACGCGAGCGCCACGCCGAGCAGCGACGCCAGGCTCGCGCTCGCGAACAGGATGCCGAGCGTGGTGCCGATCACGCCGCGCGTTTCGGGGTTACCGAAGAACGTTACGTACGCGTGGCCAGACAGGCCATGCGCGCCGGTCAGACTCAGCATCACGAGCCGCACCAGCGGATAGATGACGAGCGGTCCGAGCACCACGACTGCAATGAACAGCAGATGCCATTGCGCGAGGCGCTCGCGCCGCTTGACGGCGGCTGCGTGCGCCGCCGCGCTCGCGAGACGGCGCGCGGCGGCTGCTTCGGCCTCGGCTTGCGCGGCAAGGTCGAGTGGGTTGGACGTATCAGGGCTTGATAAGGACGACATCGCCAGCCTCGTAACGCAGGGAAACACGCGCGCCCTTCTCCGGCGTCATGCCGAGACCACGCTGCAGCGTGACGAGCACGGGGTCGTTCGGCAGCGCATCGAGCACGACCGATACCGACAAGGCCGCGCCGTACCACTCGACCGACGCGATCGCGCCGTGCAACTGCCCCTCTCCGAGCGGCACGATGCGCAGCGCCTCCGGACGCAGACACGCGACACGTTCGCGCTCGTTGTAGCGCGCGTCGTCCATGCCGAACGCGACCTGCGGCGGCAGCAGATTGGCCGCGCCGAGGTAGCGCGCGACGAAGCCGTCGGCCGGCGAGTCGTACAGCTGCTGCGGCGTGCCGAGCTGCGCGACATGGCCATCGCGCATCAGCAGCGTGCGGTCGGACAGCACGAGCGCGTCGTCCTGATCGTGCGTCACGCAGACGATCGTCAGATTCGGCAGACGTTCATGCAGCGCCTTCAGTTCGGAGCGCACCGACGCGCGCAGATTGGCATCGAGCGCCGACAGCGGTTCGTCGAGCAGCAGCACGTCGGGCTCGATCACGAGCGCGCGGGCGAGCGCCACGCGCTGCTGCATGCCGCCCGACAGTTGCGCGGGCATCACGTGACCGGCATCGCCGAGCTGCACGAGCTTCAGCACCTCGGCGACGCGGCGCGCGACGTCGCGCGCCGGAATACGCCGCGCGCGCAACCCGAACGCGACGTTCTCGAATACCGTCAGATGCGGAAACAGCGCGTAGCTCTGGAACAGCAGTCCGAGGTTGCGCTTGTGCGGCGGCATGTGCGTCAGATCGCGGCCGGCCACCGTCAGCGTGCCGGCCAGACCGTCGGCCTCGATGAAGCCCGCGATGAAGCGCAGCAAGGTCGTCTTGCCGCAGCCGCTGCGGCCGAGCACGGTGAGCAACTCGCCGCGCCGGATGGTCAACGACAGATCGTCGAGCACCGTGCGCGCGCCGAAGCGCACCGTCAGGTGATCGATCTGCACGCCGCCCGGCGTGTCCGAACGCGCGGCGTCGAGCGCATCCAGCGGAGCACCGGGCGCAGTGGGGTGAGCGAGACTGACCGTATTCACCGGAGTCGTCCTCCAACAGGATCAATGCTGATGCGGCGCCGCGCATTACGCGCGAAGCGCCGCCTGAATCGACTTACTTCGGCTTGACCACTTCGGTCTCTTTGCCCGACGAACCGATCACGTCGCTCTTCCAGCGCGCGGTCCAGTCGGCCTTCTTCGCCATCACGTGGTTCCAGTCGACCGGAATCAGCTTGACGCCGCTGATCGCCTGCTTGACCGCTTCGCCGTTCTTGCCGGCGAGCGGCACGTCGCTGCGACCCGGAATGCCGAAGATGTCCGGCACCTTCGACTGCACTTGCGTCGACATCAGATAGTCGATCAGCTTCTTGCCCGCGGCCTGGTTCGGACCGTTCTTGATCAGCGCGATCGCGTACGGCAGCTGGAACGTGGTCGGCTGACCGCCTGGCTTGGCGGCGAGGAACACCGGTTTCAGCGACAGGCCGCCGTTGGCCGCGTCGTCGAGATCCATCTGCAGATCGCCGTTGGCGACCGCGATCTCGTTGCGCGACAGCAGCACGTCGAGATAGCCCGTGCCCTTGGTGTGGAACTTGGCGCTCTGCTCGAGCTTCTTCAGATAGTCGAACGCCTGGTCTTCGCCCATCAGCGACGAGGTCAGGATGATCACCGCCATGCCGTCGCCGGCGGTCGCCGGATTCGAATACGCGACCTTGCCGGTGAAGTCCGGGTGCAGCAGGTCCGCGAACGTCTTCGGCTCGGTTTTCGTGACTTCGGGGTTGATCGCGAACGAGAAGTAGTTGTTCACGAAGGTCGCCCACGCGCCGTTCGGCGCCTTCGCGATGGCCGGCACGTTCTTGTAGTTGGCGCTCTGGTACGCCTGCAGCAGGCCGCTCTGGTCGGCCTGCTGAATGAACGGCGGCAGGGTGACGAGCACGTCGGCCTTCGGCTGATCCTTCTCGATGGTCGCGCGGTTCACGACTTCGCCGCTACCCGCCGTGACGATATTGACCTTCACGCCCTCCTTCTTTTCGAAGGCCGGCAGCACATCCTTGTACAGATTTTCGAGGCCGTCGGCCGTGTACAGCACGACGGCGTCGGCCGCATGAGCCTGCATCGCGGCACCGCCGAACGCGGCCGCGGCGACCAGCGCCGGCAGCAGTTTGCGCGCGAGGCCGGCCGCGGCGTGAAGGGAATTCGTCTTTTTCATGTCGCTCTCTCCGAAGCTAAAAACCAGACGGTCGGGATAACCCATACCTGTAGTGATTGAACGGCGGCACGCGCCGCTTGCGTGTTGCCCGCTGCGGTTGCCGCGCCGGTCTGTCGTGGATTGCAGATTGCCGACAACTGTGCCGCTTCTCGCCCAGCCTGACTGACAGCCCCCTACCACACCCGCGCTGCCTGCCGCGCCTGAGCGGGCACGGCAAGAATCACAGGTTTCGATGACAAGGCCATGACGATTGTGCTGAATTCCAAAAAAAGACACAAATTGCCAACTCGGGCCAACCGATGGAATTCGTCGCGCCACCCAAAGGCGGAGCCCCGCGCGCCGATCCCGTGTGGATCGTACATGGCGAAAATGACGATGTATGCACGGTGCGTCGGGAAAATGCGGAGGGGGCGGGTGGCTTTTCTTATTTAGATTTTGGCGGGCGCGGAATGTCGCTCGTCTCAGGCGATCAGAATCTCCGGACCATGCGCGGTGATCGCCGTGCCAAGCGCGCGCTCGGGCGCCAGTTCGGTGACCAGATACCGCGCCGACTCGATCCCGTTGATGCGCACCGGCGTCACGCGTCCGAATTTCGAATGATCGGCGACGACGACCACCATGTCGGCCGCGGCGATCATGCGGCTGCGTACTTCGGCCGCCATGCGGCTGTAGTCGGTGAGATAGCCGTCCGGCGAAATTCCGCCCGCGCCAATGAACGCGAAATCGGCGTGGTACTGCGTGAGCTGCTGAACCGTGTCGAGGCCGAACGTAGCGTCTTCGATATCGGACAGTTCGCCGCCGAGCAGCGTCACGCGATTGTCGTTGCGTCGGCCGAGCAGCAGCGCGATGCGCCAGTCGTTGGTGTAGACCGTCAGCCGATGCCGGTCGAGCAGCGCCCGCGCGACCGACTGCGTGGTACTGCCCGAATCGATGATCAGCGACGCGCCGTCCGGCACGAACTCGGCCGCGCGCTCGCCGATCGCGCGCTTCGCGCCGGCGTTCTCGGCTTCGCGCGTATCGAGATCGGGCTCGCGCCGATCGCTCGACAACGCGCCGCCGTGTGTCGTCACGAGCAGGCCGCGGCCGGCCAGCGCGTTGAGGTCGCGACGGATCGTTTCGCGCGATACGTTCAGTTCGCGCACCAGTTCGGCGACCGACAGCGCGCCGTTCTTTGCGACTTGCGCGAGGATGTATTGATGACGTTGTTCTGCGAGCATCTGAGAAGGCCGGAAGCCGGCACGCTTGGGTTTCGCCGTGGTTGAGGAAGGCCGCCGTATTGTATTACGCGTATTGCGCGTTGTTGGTGCTGGCGTGCAGGTGGCGCTCAGGGTGGCGTGGGGGCGCGTTCATGGCGCGCTCGGCTTGCATCGAGCCGCCCTTGCGCGCGAACACGCCAGCCATCGCGCCGACCTGCTAACCTTGACGGCTGGACTCGCCGGCCATGCGACGAACGCAACGCCGCCGCCCGGCCGAGTCCCGCGCACAACGCCTCGCCCGTCAACCGAACCGCCGATGCCGCCACTGTTTCGCCGTCTACTGCTGCTGTTCCATGCGCTGCGTTACGGCGCGCGCCTGATCTGGCTCGCCGCCCCGCCCGACCACAAGCTGCACTGGATGATCGAACTGATCGGCCGCGTGCATGCGTCGGAGCGCAGCGGCGCGCAGTTGCATGGTCTGCTGCCGGCGCTCGGTCCGCTCGCGAGCCGCTTCGCGCAGACGCTCGCCGGGCGCCCCGAGCTCGCGAGCGGCACGCTGCATGACGCGCTGGACGCCATCGATCACATGGAAGTGCCGCTGTCGCCGGACGACTCCGCGCTGGCTTTGACTCGCGCGTTCGGCCGGCCGTTCGGCGAGCTGTTCAGCGCAGTCGACCTCGTGCCGGTGCGCAGCGGCTTCGCCGAGCAGACCCATTTCGCGCGGCTCGCGATGCCGCTCAAAGGTCATCACGAAGTCGCCGTCAAGCTCGTGCGCGCGCAGCAGTTGCAGCAGATCGGCGATGAACTCGGCCTGTTGCGCTGGGTCGCGCGCTGGCTCGAAAAGCTGTCGCGCGTCGCGCGCCGGCTGCAGTTGCGCGCGCTCGCGCAAACCTTCACCGACGACATCCTGCGCCGCTTCGACCTGCGCGCCGAAGCCGCGAATCTGAGCCAGACCGGCCACCATTTCGACGGCGACAAGCGCATCGTCGTGCCGGACGTGATCTGGGAGCTGTGCACCGACCACACGCTGACGATGCAGCGCATCAACACGCTGCCCGCGAGCGACCTGCCCGGCCTGCACGCGCACGGCATCAAGCTGGCGCCGCTCGCCGCGCATATCGTCGAGGTCGTCACCGAGCAGGCATTCGAGCATGGCTTCTTCCACGCGACGCTCGATGCGCGCCGCGTGCGCGTCAGCATCGAGCCGGACACGCTCGGGCGCCTCGTGCTCGCGGAGTTCTCGATCATGGCGACGCTGTCGAGCGACGAGCGCGAATTTTTCGTGCACGGCGCGACCGCGTTGTTCGACCAGGACTACGGGCGGCTCGCCGACATGCATCGCGAGGCCGGCCACGTGCCGGACGACACGCGCGCCGAGCTGCTCGAAGCCGAGTTGCGCACGCGCGCCGAAGCGCACTTCGCGGCGGCGCCCGAGGATCGCTCGGCGGGTTCGCTGTTTCACCATCTGCTGCACGACGTGCAACCGTTCGACGGCCACGTGCCGGGCGCGCTCGCGACCGCGCAGCGCTCGTTCCAGCAGGCGGAGATGCTCGCGCGGGCGCTGCATCCGGGCATCGATACATGGAACATCGCGCGCGGCGTGCTCGCCGATATCGCGCGACGCGATCTCGATCATCGGGGCTGGCTCAAGCGACTGTCACACGAGCTGCCGCATCTCGCGCATATGCTGCCGCGCGTGCCGCAACTGGCGGTGCGCTATCTGCAGCAGCACGATCGCAGCGGCACCCCGCAGCAGAACGCGCAACTGCTCGCGGATCTCGCGCGCGAATACCGGCGCACGCGCTGGCTGCTGTGGGCATGCGTCGTCTGTGGCGGCGTGCTCGGAGCGGGGATGACGCTGCTCGCGTGGTGACGGTCCCGCGCGCGCCTTGCAGCTTTGAACAAGACGCGCGCCGCCCGTGCCGCCAACATGGCGGCTTTTTCACGCCTCCCGCCTCGATGCTCGCTTCCTTTCTTGCCGCCGTCTTCGTCGTGCTGTGGTCGACCGGTTTCGTGGTCGCCCGCGCGATCACGCCTTATGCCGATCCCAATCTGTTTCTGCTTGCCCGCTTCGGCGGCACCGCGCTGGTCTTCGCGCCGGCCACGCTGGTCGCGCGCGCAGCCTGGCCGACCGGACGCGACTTCGGCAAGCACCTGGCCGCGGGCGCGCTGCTGCAAGGCGTCTATCTCGGCGCCGGCTACTGGGCCGTCGCGCAAGGTCTGAGCGCCGGCGTGATGGCGCTGCTCGGCGCGCTGCAGCCGCTCGCGACGGCCGCCGTCGCCGCGCCGCTGTTCGGCGAGCGCTTGTCGCGGCGCGGCTGGAGCGGCATGGCGCTCGGCCTCGCCGGCGTCGTGCTGGTGCTCGCGCCGAAGCTCGCTGCCGCGACGCCGCCCACGCACGGCAACGCACCCGCGTGGCTGGTCGTGCTGATATCGATCGTCGCGGTGGGGGCGATCACGGCGGGCACGCTGTTTCAGAAGACCTCGCTCGCAAAGGCCGATATTCGCGGCGCGAGCGCCGTGCAGAACGTCGGCGCGGCGATCGTCGCGGGGGTGCTGGCGCTGGCGCTCGGTGAGCATCGCTGGATCGCGTCGCCGACGCTGTGGGCATCGCTCGCGTGGGGCATCGTGATGCTGTCCGGCATCAGCGTCACGTTGCTCGTCTGGATGGTCCGGCGCGGCGATGCGGCGCGCGCGACTGCTCTGCTGTTTCTTGCGCCGCCGCTTGCCGCGCTCGAAGGGTATCTGGGGTTCGGCGAAACGCTGCTGCCAGTGCAGATCGCCGGATTTGCGGTCGCGCTGGCCGGCGTGTTGTTGGCGAGGTCGTGAGGGGCGCCGCGCGCCAGTATTGCCACCAAGCGCCCGTCAGTCGGCCGTATCCGCGCGCGCGGGCATTTTCGCTCGCGCAACCGCGCCCGGTGCTGGCGACCACGCCGGCCGACTCTTGCGCTGCGAATCGACCACGACGATAAAACGCCCCGCCCACGGCATGATCTGCCGGTCGCTTTTCAGCACCCACAGCGATTGGCCGGAATCGACGAGCTGCGCATATGCTGCGTCGAGAATCCCGTAGTGATCGAGAAACGTGTTCAGCGATGCGGGAATCCGCACGCAGCCCTTCGAATGACGAATGCCGAGCAGCGGTTCGAGCCGCTCGGGGTCGGTCGCGTGCATCTGGAAGCGCATCTGCGACATGCCGCCCTTGCCCCAACCGCGTTCACCCTGCGCCCAGCCGAGGTCGAAGATGCGCATATCGCGCCGTCCGTAGCCGCGAATATGGTTTTCGTTCTGCGTGCCCTCGGAGCGGAAATCCATGTTGTCGGGCGTATGTTCGAACACGCCGAGCGGCGTGATGAAGTGGTCGTACTCGCCGGGCCGTCCCGTGGATACCGGCGATGCGCCGATCATCTGCCAGTTGTCGGCGGGCGCCGGGCGGAAGTAAATCAGGAGCGCCTGCACGTTCGCATTGCGATCGACGAGCACCACGTACTCGCCCGACAGATTGCCAAGCTCGTTCTCATTGAGCGCCGTCTCCAGACGGTTGGCGTATGCACGCTGCTCCGCGACGGGCAGTCTGAGCCGGCGCGTCACGTCCCGCGCGAATACGTCGCGCAGCAGGAACGCGCGGCGCGGATCGACGACGCCAGCCGCGTCGGGCGCGGCGATGGTGGCGGCGTCGATCGTGGGCAACGTTCGGCTCGCGCCATTCCGTGCGTTGGCCGGATTGGCCAGACTCACCGTATGCGCCGCTGATGTCGCGGATGCAGGTGACTGAGCGCTACCGGGCGCCGCCGCATGAACCGGCGCCGCCATCGCACCGGCACTCGAGACGACGGCTGCGCAAACCCACGCGCAAATCCTCAGGCGGTTCAATCCAGGCTGGCCAGGCCGATCTGGGTATCTCATCGCGTCTTGGAGCAAACATGATTATTATTGATCGCACGCCGGGTCCCTGCGGCGTTCGGCACGACCGATGTTACTCAGCGAAGCGAGGCGTGTCGATGAAAATACCTTCTAACCTGCGAACTCTTCAAAAATGATCGGCTATTTTTCGACAATCGACATGCCGGCGAAAACGCAATTAATACGCAATTAAATCGGTCATCGGAAAATCAAACCCCAACAGGCGATATACGATTTCGTTCGACGAAAGGTAGACCGAAGACGGCGGCACGTGCCGATACTCACGCCGTTTTTCAACCTGCTTGCAATCTGTTTCAAGCCACTTCAATCGCTTTTTCTCTCGCGAGGACAACAACGATCATGGCTCAATCCGATCCAGCCGCGCGCCAGGCCCGCATCGCGACCGAAATGCACGTCGCCGCCGAATTCGACGCAAGCCGCGAAATCGAGCGCCGGGTCGATTTTCTGGCGAACTATCTGCGCAACAGCCACCTGAGAACTTATGTGCTCGGCATTAGCGGCGGCGTCGATTCGACTACGGCCGGGCGTCTCGCGCAACTCGCGGTCGAGCGTTTGCGGGCGAACCATTACGACGCGCGTTTCGTCGCCGTCCGTCTGCCTTACGGCAAACAACGCGATGAAGCGGATGCGCTCGAGGCATTACGCTTCATTCGCGCCGACGAAAATCTGACTATCGATATCAAACCCGCAGCCGATGCGATGCTCGAGTCGCTCGATAAAAGCGGCGTGTCGTTCAAGGACGAATCCCAGCGGGATTTCGTGCACGGCAATATCAAGGCGCGCCAGCGGATGATCGCGCAATACGCGGTGGCTGGCGCGCGCTCGGGCGTCGTGATCGGAACGGATCACGCGGCCGAATCGGTGATGGGCTTTTTCACGAAGTTCGGCGACGGCGGCGCCGACGTGCTGCCGCTCGCCGGGCTCAGCAAGCGCCGCGTGCGTGCGGTCGCGAATACGCTCGGCGCGCCCGACGCGTTGGCACACAAGGTGCCGACCGCCGACCTCGAGATGCTGCGGCCGCTTCGTCCCGACGAAGACGCGTATGGCATCCCATACGACGCGATCGACGATTTTCTCGAAGGCAAGCCGGTCAGCGATACCGTGCGTGACGTGGTCCTGCAGTTTTACAACGCGACGCGTCACAAGCGGGCGCTGCCGTATACGCCGTTCGATTGGCCGGCGTCGCCGGATGGGCAATGACGCGCCCGCGAACGGCGCTCTCAAACGAATAAAGGCGGTGGACATGCGCGCGTCGTCGCGCCTGTCCACCGCCTTCGAAAACAATAGAGCTTACTGCACCACCCGCGGCGCCTACTGCTCGGGCGGCGGTTCGTCGCTGAACAGATCGGCGCTCGCTTCGAGCGGTTGGCCACCCAGTTGCTTGCCGTGAATCTGCCGCGCGATCACGTCGCCGACATACGGCACGCTCGCGTCGAGTTCGACCGTCGCGTAGGCGCCGGGCTTGCCGGCGTCCACCACCTCGACGTGTTTCGCGTAACGGCCGAGTTCGCGCTTCAGAAATTCCCGCACGTCCTGCTCGCTGCACGATTCGGCGATATTGCGCACGGTCAGGTTCATGCGGCCTACCCTCGCCGCGCCAGGCGGTCCGTCCGTCGGTCAGCGCTTGCGATACGCACCGCTCGCAGCACGGCACGCTGCTTCGTCTGAGTCGCGCCGAGTGCGCGAAGTGCGACCACGCCGGTCGCGCCGGCCAACCCCATAGCGAGCCATGACAAGTAGAAGGCCATCGTTCAAATCTCCTGTGCGAATTGCATCGTGTTGTCAGGATAGCCCGCTTCGACAGCGAACACACTGTGACGCAGTGTCGTAGGCAATGGCGAAACGTCCCCGTCGATGCACTGTACCTGAATCGGTCGCGCCAATTTTGGGGAAACATCGGCTGCCTCGGCACCTTGCATGCTTGGCCAGCCCCGGCCCGGTACGCAGACCTATCGTCGAAGGCAGCGTGCGGGGGACGTGGGCAAAGGCGGACTGATCGCGCCGATCAGTCCGCCGCTTGCACGTTCGCCGCGCTCACCCACCACGCATTCTTACCCTGCGGCAGACGGACCAGCACCGCGGAAGGATCCTCGACGCCGTCATCGGCGATCTGGCATACCGGCAGGCCGTCGGGCAGACGCTTCACTTCGCCAGCGGCCTCGAACAGCGCGATTCGCTGCGCATCCAGCGGGCGCAGTTGCCGATACACGTCGAAGCTGAGCGCCGCGGGCACGTCGCCGCGAATCTCGAGCTCATTGGCGCGCGCGCAATGCGCGGGCGCGACGGCAACCGCGGCGGTGCTGCCGCTCAGGCAGCCGATCGTCAGCGCGACGGCGGCGAGACGGGAATGGGTCATTGTGTTTCTCCGAAAAAAGTGAGGGTAGCGAACCGTGGTTCCGCGAGGCATGCGCAAGCGTGCGGACGCGCGGCGCGCTCAACGCTGGCGGGCATGCGCGTCGCCGCGTCGGCTGTCTTCGCTGTCGACGCCATCGTCGTCGCGAGTCGCGAACTCGAGCCGGCTCACGTCGCAGGACGCCTGGCCAAAGCCCGCATACACCGCCGACCAGTTGCCGACGATCACCGCTTGCGCCTGCGCGAGACTCAGCTTGCCTTCGCAGACGCAACGCTTGAGCAGCGCCGCCGCGCGTGCCTTGCGGCGCTCGCCCTGCGGGCCGGACCACGGCAACAGATCGAGATTGGCCGGCGCATCGGGCGATCCGCCGAGCATGATCGGCACACGCCGGTCGAGCGCGAACGCGGCGACGTCATCCGCATCGATGCCGCGTGCGGCAAGCATGCGATCCTTGTGCGCCATCAGTTCGTCGAACGGCGGCGCGACGGTTTCCGCATAACCGGGGCGGCAAATCGTCTGGCCGATCGACTGCTGGGTCACGCGTTCGTCGAGCACGGCGCTCGGTTGCGCGGCGGCATCTCCGATGCGCAGCGCGAGCAGTGCGCCAACGGTGACGAGCAGCGCACGGTGCGTGATGCGCACGCGCGGACGAAGAACGCGCGTGCGTCCGAGCCGCGGCGCGTTGGCCACGTCATTGCTGCTGGTCGTATCGCGGGAAAGACCGCGCCGATGGGTGTCTGCGATGCCTGCGTTCATTCGTCGGCGCGCCGGCGGCGGCACGCGGTAGTTCAATTCGCAAGGCAATTAAAACACATTCACTATGGATGAGTACAAAAGCCGGACATGAGGGCGCGGCGTTTGCTGGCTCGCGGCAGCCGCCGCGAGCCAGCGCAGACCAACCCAGCGCGACGTCGCGATGAGTGGGGCGCCCCGCCGCCTCTACTTCGCCACCCGCGCCTGCAACGCGCGGATCCGCCCGAGCGCCTGCGCGTTCGACACCGTCTCTTCGTACATCTTTGCGAGGTCGGCTTTCAGCGCGGTGCGCGAACCGCCATCGAGATACACCATATGCCCCGATGGATAGAACCGTGCCGACAGGTTCTGCCGCACCTGCTGACTGACCAGCGGCATCTGCTGCAGATCGAGCACGGTCTGATAGAACGGCGTGACGAAATCGAAAAAGCCATTCGCCGACAGCACCTTGAGGTCGGGATTGAGCGCCATCACGGCGGCAAGGTCGCCGGCCGTGTACAGAATGATGTTGCCTGTCGAGTCGAGACCCTTCTGCGCGCCGGTTGGATCGATATGGCTGAAATCCCAGTACTTGAACGCCTGATCGTTGAGGTCGGTGAACGACGAGTTCGACGTGTACTTCAACTGCTCGTTCAGATAGACGTTCCACATCGTCGTGTAGACGCCGGTGACCGCGGTCATCGTCGGATCGTTGCCGCCGGAGTTCGGGTCGATCTTGCCCGCGATGCCGGTGTCGATCGCCGTTACGCGGCCGTCGTAGGCGCCGAGCGCGAGGCCTTGCGACTTCAGCAACGTGGTCAGGAACAGCGAATTGCCGCGGCTGTCGTAGCCCGCGATGTCGAGGCTCCACGCGAGCAGCGTCGTTTTGTCGATGCCGGTGTATTCGCTGAGCTTTTCGGTGGTCGCGGAATCTGTGGTCGGGAACTTGCGCAGCGCGGCCAGGTAGTCGGTGCGCGCGAACTGCGCGACCTCCTCGGCGAACGCGCCGAGATCGGTCGGCCGCGGCGCGACGCCGAGCTTCTTGTGATACCACGCGTCAGCGGCCGCTGTGGGCAGCGCGCCGACCGGATTGCCCGATTGCGTGTAATCGAGAATCGACGATTGCAGCGTAATGCCGTTCAGATCGACCCCATCCTCGTGCAGCCGGTACGCGAGCACGCAGCTACGCGCCGTGCCGTAGGACTCGCCGAATAGATACTTCGGCGAATTCCAGCGGTTGTTCTTCGTCAGGAAACGCTTGATGAACTGCTTGATCGAATCCGCGTCCTGATCGACGCCCCAGAAGTCGCGATTCTTCTTCGGCGCGATCGCCGCCGAATAGCCGGTGCCGACCGGATTGATGAACACCAGGTCGCTCTTGTCGAGCAGACTGTCCGGATTGTCTTCGAGTGAATAAGGCGCAGGCGGCGTGAACCCCGGCATCGACGTCTTGATGCGGCGCGGCGCGAACGAGCCGAGCAGCACGAATACCGACGACGACCCCGGCCCGCCGTTATAGAAAAACGTGACCGGCCGCGTTTCTTCCTTCTGATTGTCCTGCGTGAACGCGACGTAGAACATCCTCGCCGACGATTGCGAGCTGCTCGGATCGACGATCACCAGATGGCCCGCGGTCGCCGTGTAGTCGATCTTGTGGCCGCCGATCGTCACCGAATGATGCGTGATCGCGGCCGTCTCGACTGTATCGGTAACCGAATCGTCCGGGCCGTTGCCATAGGCGACCGGGTCGAAGAGCGGCTGGTCGCCGGCCTTGTGCGGCGCGCTCGTGGCGGTGGACGCGCCTGCCGAGGCGGTGGCATGCGTGTTGTGCGGCGAATGCTGGCTACCGGAAGCTGATTCTGTATTCGTCATGATCGCTCCAAGGGTTCGTTTTACTTGCCATGCGTCCTCGTTCTTACGTCTCGTTGTTGTGTTATGCGCTGTGTTGCAGACTATAGTGCGCCCGCCACCTTCCCGCCATTGGGGCTGCCCAGTCCCGTGCAGGCATCCCACCCCTTCGACGCCGCGAAGCTGCCGTTGTTGCCCTGCGTGATGTCGTTGCAGACGCCCGGCGCCTTGTACAGCTTAGGGTTGACGAAGCCGGCCGGCTGTCCCTTCGCCGCGTTGATGCGCGCGATCAGCGCCGCCCACAGCGGCGCGACCGCGCTGGTGCCCCCCACCACCGTTTGCATTCCGTCGACCAGCACGTCGTAGCCAGTCAACGGCGAGGCATCGCCCGCGACATCCGGCACGCCGCGCCCGCCGAGCGGCTGGCTGCCGCCGCCCGTCGCCGTGGCCGACAAACCCTGCTGCCACGCCGGCACCGGAAACGCGCTGCTCACGCCGCCGCCGCTGGCCCCGCCCTGCTCGCCGTCGTTCCACACGACCTCGCGCGTGATCGCCGAACCGGACGAGCTCAGGTGCGTGCCGCCGCAGGCGAGCACGTACGGGCTCGACGCCGGGAAGTCGACCGCGTCGCCGCCGCCCGAGCCGTCGCTCGACCCGCTGTCGCCCGAGGCCGCGCAGATGGTCACGCCGAGCGCCGCCGCCGATTGCAGTACGCTGTTGAGCGCCTGCATCGACTGGCTGGTCCACACTGATTCCGGCGCCCCCCAACTGATCGAGATCACCGACGGCTTGTTAGTTGTGTCGTGCACCGCGCGGCTCACCGCGTCGATGAAGCCGGCGTCGCTGTTCTGCGTGAAGTACACGGCGATGGCCGCGCCCGGCACGATTGCGCCGACGATCTCGATGTCGAGCGTGACCTCGCCGTCCGGCCCGTTCGGATCGCCGCTCGGCTTGTTGCCAGCCTGATCGACGCCGACCGGGGTCACGGTCGGCTCGCTTACACCGAGGCTCGAGAAATAGGTCTTGAGGTCCGACGTGTTGTAGCCGCCGCCGAGCTCGATGATGCCGACGCACTGACCGCCGCCGTCGCCTTGCGGAAACTGGTAGAGCGAGGCGAGCTGCGGCGGCGAGTACGACGTCTGCCCGGCGCGCGCCGGCACGAACGTCGGCCGGATGCGAAAGTGCGGACGCGCCTGCGGCCGGTTGTCGAGTCCGAGCACCGCCTCCACGACGCCATGCAGATCGTCCGGCACGCTGATCGTGCCGGTGCGGCCACGGAACTGGCCGGACGCGTGACGCCGGTAGAGCTCGAGCTTGACCTCGAACGCGCTCTGGAATTGCGCGATCGTGCCGCTCAGCAGCACCGAGCGCGCCGCCGGATCCTCGCGCGCGACGGTGAGCCCATGCGCGGCCGCGAACGCGCGGACCTTCGCGATGTCATCGGGCGCGGCGCCGTAGTCCTGGGCGAGCGCCTCGCGCGACAGCGGCTTCACGCTCGCGTCGCCGGCTTCGATGCGTTTCATCAAGGCGTCGAACTGCGCCTGCTGCTGGCGGCGCAGCATCACGAAGACCTCGATCCGCTCGGCGGGATCGCATTGCCCGATGACCGTCGTGCCCTGCGCGACCTTTCGCTCGCTGCCCGGCAATGGATGCTTGGTGACCATGGTATCGACTCTCCTGTTAGCGTGGCTTCGCACGCGGTCATGGACGACCGCGCGGCCCGGCGGCGGCCAGGCACACCACGCGCCTGCATGAAGCGCATCGTGGCGATACGCGGCAGGGTTGTTCAAGAACTTCGTCCACGCGTCCGACCAAAGCATTCGAACACAGTTCCGGCCAGCGCGACAGTCGTCCGCATGGCCAGGGTCTAATGCGCGGCGTGGATGCGACACGCTATGATGCTGGAGCGGCATTCCCGCCGTTTCATTGCCGCGCGCGCCGCCTGCGCGCACGATCGAGAAATCAGAGGAACCCATGTCAATTTCGATGTATCAAGCATCACTGCCTGTGCTGATTCGCGGCCTCACGAACCTGCAGGCCATCCTGGGCAAGGCCGGAGCGCACGCGGCCGCAAAGCAGATCGAACCGTCGGTGTTCACGAATGCCCGGCTCGCGCCGGACATGCTGCCGTTCATGCGCCAGGTGTATATCGCGAGCGATACCGCGAAGGGTTGCGCGGCGCGCCTCGCCGGCGTCGAGCCGCCGAAGTTCGACGACGTCGAGCAGACTTTCGATGAACTGCAGGCCCGTATCCAGAAAACGATCGATTACCTGAAGGAATTCAACGCGGCGCAGATCGACGGTTCGGAAAGCCGCACCATCACGCTGAAAATGCGGACGGGTCCGATCGAGTTCACCGGAGCGTCATATCTGTTCGGTTTCGTGCTGCCGAACTTCTATTTCCACGTGACGACCGCGTATGACATCCTGCGTCATAACGGTGTCGAGCTCGGTAAGCTCGACTATCTGGGCGGGATGCCGCAGTAAACGGAGCAGGCGGGTCGTCGATCGCGCGGCCGCCCTCACGTGTGCAGGCGCGGCTGGAATGCGATCACCGCCATGCCGGCCAGCGTCAGCGCGACGCCTGCCGCGTCTCACAGCGTGGGCCGCACCTCGTCCACGACCCACAGCCACGCAAGCCAGCGCCACGGCAGGTAACGGCCGGGAATCTCGGCGACAGCGGTCACGACATACAGCAGGAAGGTTTGCATCGATGAGCGTGAGAAGGTGGTTGTGTCGCCGCGCGTGCGCGCGGCCGGCTGCGCTATCGGCTTTATTAACACAATCACCTGGCACCGCGGCCTTTGCATCGGCTGTATGCGCACGCGCGACGAATGCAAAAGCCAGCTCCGAGTTTCAATCCAGCGAAAGCCGCAGCGCGAAGCCGATCAACGCAGCCGAGAAGGTCCACCGTTGTACGGTCTGCGCCAAAGGATGGACGCGCATCCAGTTGGCGATGCGCGCAGCGCCGATCGCATACAACGCGTCGAAGCATGCGCCGATCACGAGCAGCACGACACCAAGCTCGATCATCTGCCACGCTACCGGCCCCGCTTCCGGCCGCACGAATTGCGGCAACAGCACCGAGCAGAACAGTAGCGCCTTCGGGTTGAGCAGGTTCGTCAGCAGACCTTTGACGAACGCGGTCCGCAAGGGCCGCACCGCATTGCCCGCATCGCTCGAAGCAGTGGATTCCACTCGCGGCGCGCCGGCCGCTTGCCTGTCGCGCGACCCGGCCGGCAATGCGAACCCGGGCGAGCGGAAGATTTGAATCCCCACCCACGCGAGATAGACGGCGCCGGCATAGCGCACCGCGTCGTACAGCCACGGCGCGTTGCGCAGCAGCGCCGCCATGCCGCACGCCGACAGCGTCACGTGCGTCGCGCGCGATACGCCGAGCCCCACCGCGGCCGCGAAGCCGCTGCGCACGCCGCGCGCGATGCTGGTTTGCAGGATCAGCGCCATGTCCGGCCCAGGCATCGCATAAACGACAATCAATGCCGCCACGTAGACGGCCAGCAGGTGAGCGGAATTCATCGGAGCCTCCTTGTTGTTCGAGGCTCCATGTTGCTATCGGATGCGGAGCGTTTGCTGGCGACTTTCAGTCCTCTGCATTCAAAAAATAGCGGAATGCGCTAATATTTCAACATCTGGCGACGCCTTCCACCACCCTGCAGCCCCCCTCCCAACCATGTCCACGGACGATCTCGACAAAACCGATCGCGCGATTCTCGCCGCGCTGCAAAACGACGGCCGCATGTCGAATGCGCGTCTCGCCGAGATGGTCGGCCTCAGCGAGACGCCTTGCGCGCGGCGTCTGAAACGTCTGGAGAACGATGGTTACATCGACTGCTACCGCGCGGTGCTGTCGCGCGCCGGGCTCGGTCTGGGCGTGATCGCGTTCGTACTCGTGCGCTTCGCGGTGCACGACCGCGTGGTGGCCACGCGCTTCGAGCGCGAGGTGCAGGCGATCCCGCGGATCCTGTCGTGCCACAACGTGTCGGGCAGCGCGGACTACATCCTGCAGATCGTCGCGCGCGACCTCGACGACTACGGCACGTTCATGCGCGACGAACTGCGCGGCCTGCCGGGCGTGACGTCGGTGGAATCGGCGTTATCGTTGCGCGAAGTGAAAGCGTTTGGCGGTCTGCCGCTGTCGTGAGCCCGAACGTGGCATAGTCCCCCCCGTTAGTCCCCTTTTGAAGCGGCACGAGCCGTTCCGACGCAACCCGACGACCCCGGAGTTCTCATGGATCACGACAAGGCGCGAGCCGAAGAAACCGCCGCAATGGAACGCGTGTTGACCGCCACCAAGCGGGTGCAGACCGCGTTCGCGTCGCTGCAATCGCAATTCCCGCCGGCAGGCAGCGGCAAACCCTCGCAATTTGCGTTGCAGACTTTCGACGCCGCGCTGCAGGAACTCGAAGACGCACAAGCCGCGTTCGACGAACTGCTCGGCGATCTGCTCGACGGCAATCGTTGAGCGCTAGCGAGCGTCTGGCCGGCGCCCCGCTCGCCAGCCGCCGCATACGCCTTAACGCGCGTCCGTCTCCACCACCGGCTCGCAGAGAATCGGAAAATTGACGGAGTTCGCGACGTAGCACTTCTGATGCGCGACGTGATGCAGATGCGTGGCCAGCTCGACATCGCCGCTCACGCGGATCGTCACGCGCGGGTGCAGCACGATCTGCGAAAAGCGGCCTTCCTGCGCGGTATCGAGCATCGTGCCTTCGGCGTCGTCGCGATAGTCGAGCACGACGATGCCCGCCTCCGAGCACAGATGCAGATACCACAGCTTGTGACACGCGCTCGCCGACGCGACCACCAGGTCCTCGGGATTCCAGCGCGTCGCGTCGCCGAGAAACGCCGGATCCGACGAGCCCGCAATGTCGGGCTTGCCGCCGGAAGAAATCACGTGATCGCGGTCGTAGTCGCGGTAGCCGGAGGTGCCGCTGCCGCGGTTGCCGGTCCATTTCACCGATACGTGGTACTTGTGCTCGCCGTGCGCCATTCGCTTCCCCTTTGGTCGGATCGGACCTGCATTCTATCCACGCCACACTAGCGCGGCGGCGCCGCGCGGCCGGTCACGTTCGGCGCGCGTGGGTCGGGATTCATATAGAGCGCCGTGCCGTTCGCGCGCATGTTGTTGAGCGCGGCGCCTGAGCCGGTCGCGCCACCCGAGCCGAGCCCATACGAGCCGCCCGCCGACATGCCGGGCCCCGGCATGGCACTCGGACTGACGCCGGTACCGATGCCCGTCGCGCCGCCGACAGCCGCATTGCCGCTGCCCCCGCTGGTGCCCGCGTTCGTGCCCGCACGAGTGCCGTTCTGGCTGCCGCCAGGATTGCCCGGTTGCTGGGCCTCTACCGTTGCAGCGGCCCCCGCCGTCAACAGCGCCGCAAGCAACGCCGACCACACGATCCCACCTGTTGCTGTCTTCATAGCTACCCTCCAACCGCATCGATCCGCCGAGCACGATATCTATTCTGAGCCGATCGCGCGACCGATGCAGCGGCGCCGCTCCCGCCCGCGCCCACGGCGTGTCCGTGCGCGTTATGATCGATCGTTACGCCCGAACGGCCGATCGCGCACGATGGAGCACGCCTACATCCACCTTTTGCATCTGCTCGCCGGCCACTCGACGTGGATGCTCGCGGTCGTTTTCCTCGCCGCTTTTTTCGAAGCGATCGCGGTCATCGGCACCTTCGTCCCCGGCAGCACCGCGATGTTCCTCGCCGGCGCGCTGACGGGCACCGGCTCGCTGAGCCTTGCCTGGGTCTTCGTGTGGGCGATCGTCGGCGCGGTCGCCGGCGACGGCGCCAGCTTCTGGCTCGGCGATCGCTACAGGGAGCGCATCGTCACGCTGTGGCCGTTCCGCGCACACCCCGGCGTACTCGACGCGGGCCAGCGCTTCTTTCTGAAGCATGGCGCGAAGAGCGTCGTGCTCGCCCGCTTCATCGGCCCGCTGCGGGCGATCGTGCCGGTCGTCGCGGGCATGATGGGCATGCGGCCGCTGCGCTTCCTCTCGATCAACGTGCTCTCCGCGCTGCTGTGGGCGCCCGCGCACATCCTGCCCGGCGTCGTGTTCGGCGCGTCGGTGCTGCTCGCGGGGGCGGTGTCGTTCCGGCTCGTCGTGATCATCGCGATGCTGGCGTGCATCGTGTGGCTCAGCTTTCGCGGCGCGGGGTTTCTGGTGTCGCACGCGAATGCGTGGTCGAGCACGGCAGGCCGTCATCTCGGCAGCTGGGCATGCCGCCATCCGGGTCCGCTCGGCCGCATCGCGCGCCGCATGCTCGACCCCGACACGCCCGATGCGACCCACCTGCTCGCGACGTCGCTGATCGTGCTGGTGGCCGGCGCGCTTTTCTTCGGGGTCCTCGACGACGTCGTCAGCGGCGATCCGCTGACGACCATCGACCTGTCCGTTTATCACTTTCTGCAATCGATACGCACGCCGTGGGGCGACACGGTGCTCGCGGCGCTCGCGACGCTCGGCAGCGGCATCACACTGTTCGCGCTGGTTGTCACGGTTGCCCTGTGGATGGTGTGGGAGCGGCGCTGGCGCTCGATCGTCTACTGGCTCGCGGCGGTCGTGTTTTCGCAGCTGCTGATTCTCGGCCTGCAACTCGCGATGCGCCGCGCCCCACCCAACGAACTCATGAGTGGCCACTTCGTGTTTCCGAGCAATCACGTCGCCGCGACGGTGATCATCTACGGCTTTCTCGCGTTTCTGCTCGCGCGCCGGATCGGCAAGCTCGGAGGCGTGCTGGTTGCCGCCGCCAGCATCATCGTCGTGATCGTGGTCGCGCTCGCGGGCGTCTACTTCGGCCGCTACTGGGTGTCCGACGCGATCGGCGGCGCGGCGCTCGCGTCTGTGTGGGTCGCGCTGATTGCGCTGACGGCGATCTGGCGGCATCCGCGGCCGCCGCCGCCGCGCCGTTTCATGCCGCTCGTGGTGCTCGCGGTCGTCGCGCTCAGTGTCGGCCTGCAGCTCGGCGTCGCAATGCCGACGCCGCCGGACGGCGCGCCGCAACCACCCCCCGTGCAGTTCACGCAGACGCAGTGGAAGCTCTCCGGGTGGAAGCGGCTGCCGTGCTTTCGCTCCGACATGGGCGGCGATCGCAAGGAGCCGCTGACGCTGCAATGGGTCTCCGAGCCCGCTTCGATACGCGAGCAGTTGCGCGCGCAGGGCTGGGTCGAGGGCACCGACGTGTCCGCGCACAGCCTGCTGTCGCTCGCTTCGCCCGACGTCGCGGCGGTGTCGCTGCCGGTGCTGCCGAAGCTGAACAATGGCGTGCCGTCGTCGCTGGTCTTCATGCGACCGGGCAATTCGCGCGAGGAACGCTACGTGCTTCGCTTCTGGCCGAGCGGCTACGCGGTCGACAACGGCACCTCCGCGGCGCCGCTTTGGGTCGGCGCGTTCGCGCACGAGCGGCTGACGCGGCCGTCCTGGCCGCTGAACATTCTGCGCATCGATCACGACGCGAGCCCGTTCGACGCGCCCGCCAGGTCGGGCGCCGAGCTCGGCGCGACGGTTCTCGCGGAGGTCGATTGTCACGGCGTGCCGGTGTCGCTGCTGGTCTCGCCGAGGCAATGAGCTGCACATCCAGGCACATCCAGGCAACTTCAGGCATCTCAGGCATCCCCAACTCGACGATTCGATAAAGGAGACAACCGTGGGCCGCTTCGGAAGTCCACATCGACGTACCCGGCGCCGTCTATCAGCAATTGGCGCCACGGGCGAAACGCCTGCTGCGCCATATGCCGCGCGTGAGCGAACTCGACAGTGCAAGCGCGCCGGAGCAATACCGGGAATTCGCCTATTGAAGAAAGCATTCAGTCGCCGCATTGGCCGCGCAACGAATTGTCACGAAAGCGAATCGCCAATTGACGCGCAATTGCCATAACGGAAATGACTGAGGCGAACGCGGGGATACACCCGGTCGCGAATGACAATCGATTTGACATTTAAGCCTTCGTTGCGCAAATGCAACGACACACCGGCATTATCCCCACTTCCCTCCGCTATTTGCACCGATAGCGCTCCTAATTCATTTTTCCACTCACGCAATCCGTAATCGCACTGGCAGAATGAGCAGAATGCCAGATAGCGGGAACCGGCATGCGTCGCCATTTCCGCAATGAAACACGGCGGCCGCGATTTTCTACCCAATTGCACGCATTAACGCTATCGTCTCTTTGCGACCTGAACTCTCGTAGACCACCAGGAGCTTCGTGTGCGGAATCGATCGATGTCTCGCGTGAAGAAAAACCGCCAGTCCGCCGTTCGCAGCCACCGCTCGCGTGTCTCCCGATTATCTTCGAGTCCGCTTTCCGGCTCGGTTTCCAGCTCGCTTTCCAGGCTTCTCCCCCGCTTATCGCTTTGCATGACTGCGCTGGTGCTCGGCAGTTACTCCGCGTATAGCGTCGCCGGCGTTTCCGTATTGCGTCCGCCGCGCGAAGCGCTATCGAGCAGTCCACTCGAAGTGACAATCGTCTATGCCGGCGATCAACCCGGTGGCACCGAAGTCGACGTGCCGGCGCAATTGAATATCGCGATCAGCAATACCGACGTGGTACCGCATCGGCTCGCGCTCACGCGCGAAAGCGGCGCACCCGAGCATCTGAAGCTCGCCGCCGGCGAACTGAAGGCAGTGCGCTATACCGGCACGTGGCCCGAATGGACGCGCGGCGCGATGCAGATCGACGTGCCGGATCTCGACGTGTCGCCATCGTACGTGCTGCTGACGCGTCCGCCGCGCTCCGGCAAGGACGCGGCGCTCGCGTCGGCCGGGAGCGCCAATGGAGCAACGGCGGCGGCCACCGCGAGCGGCGCACCGTCGTCGACGAGCCTGATCGCGTCGTCGCCCGCGCCATCACGACCGGATGCGCCCGTGCCGCAAATCAACACTTTCCTGAGCCGCTTCTCCGCCTTCGAACCGATGTATTTCGCCGATGGCGGCGGTAGCGAGTCCCTCGCGAAATTCCAGCTCAGCTTCAAGTTCCGCCTCGTCGTTCCGGACGACCCGCGCTCGCGTGGTTTCGCGGACAACCTGTACTTTGCCTATACGCAAACCTCGCTGTGGGATCTCAAGAAGTACTCGGCGCCGTTCCGCGACACCAGCTATATGCCGGCACTCTTTTATTACCTCGAAGACACCGGCTGGAAGAGCACGTGGTGGAGCAGAATGGGCGTGATGGCCGGCTACGAACACGAATCGAATGGACGCGACGGTCCGGAATCGCGCGGCGTCGACTATGTGTTCCTCAAGCCGATCTGGGATTTCGGCGACATCCACAGCTACCATCTGACCATCCAGCCGAAGATTTATTACTATACGCACATCGCCGGCGAGAACCATGACATCGCCGACTACCGCGGCTATGTGGACCTGCGGTTCATCTACGGCAGCCCCGACGGAGCGCAATTGGACACGACGCTGCGCAAAGGAACGCAAGGTGGCAAAGGCAGCGTCGATACGCAGTTCACCTATCCATTGGCGAAGCTGATCAATAGCCGCTGGGGCGGTTATCTGTGGCTCGGCTTCTTCAGCGGTTATGGCGAGGACATTCTCGACTACAACCAGCATCGCTGGATTGCGCGAATCGGCTATAGCATCACACGCTAATCCGGAATTCGCCTTGCATGCAAGCAAAGGGCCGCCGAGCGGCCCTTTTCCATTCGATGACGGCCCACGACGCGCCGTAATACATCGAAAGTTCTGCCGTAATCCTTTCAGAAGTTTGCCCAAAGCCGACCCCCACCCGGCGGGCAACCCGTCATGGACCGCTCGTGAATGCTGTGTGCACGAACAGACGGGCATATCGGTGTGGATTTCTCTAGAGTTGAAGGGTCACCGGTCCAACCGGCTGGCCACGCCGCGCGCTGACTTTTCCAGCGTCTAATCAAAACCACGGAAAAACCAATGAAAACCGCTCTCCTTAAAGACGTGTCGCCTGTTTCAAACGAGCCAACCGGACTTCTTTTGCATAGGAATAGTGCACCGCTTGCGCTCAAGCACGAAATTCACCCGGAACAGATCCGGGATAGCCTGCCGGCCCGTCAGGGGGGAGTCGGCTTTCTGTTCCACGCGACCGATTGGGAAACCCTTTCATTTTCTTTTCACAACGTTCGCGAACGAAGCGAATCGTTCGAAGAGGAGTTGTGGAAAACCAGGCCTTTCATCGCGTCGCCGATCTATTCGGGCGCGCAGGTGATCGGCGCGAATATCGCCTGCCCGGTGCCGCTCGAAATGTGGCTCGGCAGCCCGCGCGGCATCAAGCGCTTTCGCGAGACGCAATTCTTTCCGGCGCTCGAGCTCGCCCGAAAGGCGGGCTTGAACATGGTCGCGATGGGCGCGTCGACGCCCTACGCGTGCAACTACGGCGCGCTGCCCCGGCCGGTCAAGCCGCCTCACATCACGACGGGTCACGCGGCGACCGCGGCGATGCTGAAGGACTGGGCGATCCATTGCTGCGAACAGCTCGACCTCGAGCTCGGCAACACGAAGCTCGCGCTGTTCGGCGCGGCCGGCCGGCTCGGCACGACGGTCGCGAAGTATCTGCTCTACAAGGATGCGCCGAAGGAGCTGGTGCTGATCGATCTGCCCGACAAGATCAACCTGCTGATCGATCAGGCGAACGAGCTGCTCGCGTCGGACCTGCTCGGAAAATCGAAAGTATCGGTGCATACCTTCAGTCCGGACACGCCGCTGCCGGACTTCGACGGCGCGATTCTCGCGAGCAGCACGAGCGTGCCTTACCTGAGCGCGGCCGATCTCAAACGCGCGCAATTCTGGATCGACGACTCGCATCCGCGCGCGGCAAGCGTCGAAGCGGAACTCGCTTCTCGCGGTCATACGCTCTATATTGAATGCTTCGCGCGCGGGCCCGCCGGACTCGACACCGCGTTCCCGTTCAGGCTGCCATCCACCCGCGACTGCTATACCTGCTTCGCCGAAGGCTATTCGGCATGGCAGGAAGGTATCGCCTCCGATTTCATCATTGGCAGCCCGCCCGTGTGGTCGGTCTCTTATACTCATGGTCTCCTGAAGAAGTATGGCTTTTCGGTCGGACCGTTTCACGGCAAGAACGGCGATTCGCTCGCCGAAGGCGTCGAATCACAGCAATTCAATACGCATGAAATGATGGGTTCCTAATGAACTCGGAGGCCTGATGGCGATACCGCGCGAAAGCATGCGGGATATGCTGGAACGAAGCAGGTTCGCAATTCGATGGGGAGGCGCACTCGGCCTCCTGTGTCACCCCATCTATTACGTCGTCTGGACCTACATCCTTCCGCAGCCTTACGACAACCTGCTGCTGCGGCTCAGCGCGGCGGCCGTCTGCGTTCCCCTGCTGTTCCAGGCGCGCTGGCCGAGGCGCTACAACCCCGCGCTGCTGATCTACTGGCATTGCTGTCTGATTTACGTGCTGCCGTTCGTCTGCACGTTCCTGACCGTCAGAAACGGTTTCTCCACGATGTGGATGATGACCGAGGTCATGATGATCTTCATTCTGGCGCTGTGTATCGACAACCCCCTGCTGCTGATAACGTGCATCGGTATTGGCGTGTTTTCCGGCGGGCTCGCCGGCGTGTTGAGCGCGCCGACGCCGGTCGTTCTCAGCGCGCAGGACAAGTCCAATCTCGCGTTGCTGCCGGTGGTCGTGCTGTGCAGCATGGCGTTCAGTCATGCGATCAGCAAGGGACGCATCTTTGTCGAAAAGAACCGCGCGTTGCAGGCGCTCGCGGGGTCCATCGCGCACGAGATGCGCAATCCGCTGAGCCAGTTGCGGCACGTGCTCGACCGCGTCGAGGAAGCGCTGCCCGCGGCGACCGAAGCGGGCGCGGCGCCGACGCTGACCGACGGCACGGCCTCGCTGATGTACAACCACCTCGCGCAGGGGCAATTGTCGATCGAGCGCGGCCTGCGCATCATCGCGATGACGCTTGACGAAGTCGCCGCGAAATCGATCCGCCCGGATAGTCTCAGCTACCTCCATGCTGGCGCGACCACGCGCAAGGCGCTCGCCGAATACGGCTTCGACAACGACAAGGAACGCGCGAAGGTGAGCGTCGTCGTCAGGCGCGACTTCGTGTTCAAGGTCGACGAGACGGTCTATCTGTTCACGTTGTTCAACCTGATCAAGAACGCGCTGCATCACATCGTCGCGTATCCGCAGGCGACGCTCACATTGACCGTCGACCGCGACTCGGTGATCGTACGCGACACCGGCCCCGGCATCGCGCCCGAGATCCTGCAGCATCTGTTCGAGCCGTTTCGCACGGCCGGCAACGCGGGCGGCACCGGGCTCGGGCTCGCGTACTGCCAGCGCGCGATGCGCGCGTTCGGCGGCAGCATCGACTGCGAATCGGGACTCGGCAAGTTCACCGCGTTCACGCTGCGCTTTCCACCGGTAGCGGCCGACGAGGTCGAGGAGCACGAGCGGCGCCTGTTCGAACGGGCGATGCCGGCGTTCAAGGGCAAGCGCGTGCTCGTCGTCGACGACGACGACACGCTGCGCGCCCGCACCCACCGCGTGCTGACGAAGGCCGGCGCCTATGTCAGCGAGGCGTCGGGCGGCGAGCTTGCGCTCGCCACGTTGCGGCGCGCGCCGCTCTACGATCTCGTGTTGATGGACATCAGCATGCCCGCGATGGACGGCTACACGACGACCGAGCGCCTCCGCGCCGACAGAGACTGCTCGAACCGCAACGTGCTGATCGCCGCCTATACCGCCGAACCGGGCATCGCGGTGCGACTGCGCGCGCGGCGCGCCGGCATGGACGAGATCATCAGCAAGACGTCGAGTGTGCAGGAGCTGCTCACCGCGTTGCAGACCCTCTTCGACAACGGTGCGCATCGTCAGCCGGGCGAACTGCCCGATGTCTTCGCCGGCAGAACCTTTGTGATCGCCGACGACGACACCTACGGCCGGCTTGTCGCGAAGGCGTATCTGGAGCGCTGCGGCGCGAGCGTCGTCGAGGCCGACCACGGTCAGGCGGTGCTGACCAAACTGCACGAAGACGGCTTCATCGACGCGATCCTGATGGACGTGAACATGCCGGGCATGAACGGCATCGAGACGACGAAGTCGATTCGCGCGCGCACCGATGCCTACGCGACGCTGCCTATCATTGCGCTGACCAGTCACACCGATGCCGAAGCGGTGCAGGCCTGCGTTGCCGCCGGGATGAACGAGGTGTTGATCAAGCCGGTGCAGGCCGGCTCGCTGTACGCATGTCTCGCGCGGCAGTTCGGCACACGCGGCGCACTGGTTGCGGACGCTCCGCAACGAATCACGGAAACCGCGGGCGGAGCCGCGCAAACGGATTTTGCGGCGACGCCGGTGGCATTGCCCCCCACTGCGAACGCGCCCGCGGCCGCCACCATCGCTGAAGAAAGCCTGCTCGACGAAGCGCACCTCAAGGAACTGGTCTCGCTCGATCTGCTTGACGAATCGTTCCTGAACGGCATCGAACAGATTCGCTCGCTCGTCGTGCGCCTCGCAGGCAACAGCGCGGCCGTCGATATCAAGGCAACGCACGCGAGCTTGCATGCGTTGCTTGGCGTCAGCGGCAACATCGGCGCGAAGGCACTGCATCGCTACGCGCGGCAGATCTATCCAAGCGTGATCGCCGGTGAGTGGCCAGTGGAAACCGACTGGCACGCCCAGATCCGCGCGTTGAGCGCGCGCTCGACCGACGCCTTGCAGCGGTATTACGCGTCGGCGAAAGGCCGGCGCGATCATCGCGACGCACTGAGCGATTGAGAGGGCGGCCTCGGTCGCCCTCTTTGCAGCGTGAAGTCAGAACTTGTGCAGCACGCCGACCGCAACAGCGAGCTGGTTCGCGCCGGTCTTCACGGTCGTCGTCGCGACCGAAGTCGCCCACCCCGTCGCACTCAGCGCGGCCTTCGAGCTGTTGATCACATACGTGATGTCGGTGTACAGCGCCGTGCGCTTCGACAGCCAGTAGTCCGCGTTGACACCGGTGCTCAATGCGTGCGCGTCGACCTGGCGATACGCGTGGTAGTAAGTCGCGGCTGCGAGGTCCAGCGCCGGCGTCACCCTGTAGCGCACGCCCGCGAACGCCATCGACTGCGGCGGCGATGCCGCGAGCGTCGACCGGACGTCGTTCAGCAGCAATTCGTAGCCGCCGTACAGCGTCGCCTTGCCGATCTGATACGAACCGCCGGCCACGTAGCGGCGCTCGCTGTCGCCCGATGACGCAATGGCCGAGCCTTGCCGCTGCTCGTACACGAACGTCAGATTCAGCGGCCCCTGCACATAGCGTCCGCCGATGTCGTACTGCTTGCCGACGCGGAACGAGCCCGCCACCGGCACGTTGTAGGTGACTGCGTCGTAGCCGAGGCTGTAGAGCGCATTCAGCTCGAATGGTCCCACATGGCCGAGATACGACACCGCGTTATCCGCGCGACCGACGAACTGCGCGTCCTGCGCGGAAAGGCCGTAACTCGAATAACCGAGCGGGTCGAGCGCGAGGAAGTAGCGATACATCGGCGTCATCTGCCGGCCGAGCATCATCGCGCCGTAGCGGTCCGATTCGAGTCCGACGAACGCCTGCCGGCCGAACAGCCGCCCTCCTTGCTGCAGGGCACCGGTATTCATCGACATGCCCGATTCGAGCGTGAAAATCGCCCGCAGTCCGCCGCCGAGATCTTCCTTGCCCGTGAAACCCCAACGCGAATTCAGCCGGTTGCCGGTGCCGAGAGCGACCTGCGTGCCCGACGATCCCTGCGGCGTGACAGCGTGAGTCACGTAGGTCACCCCCGAGTCGACGATGCCATAGAGCGTGACCGACGACTGCGCATGCGCCGCGCCGCTGATGCCGATACCAATACCACATGCAAAAAGGACCTTCGACGGCCTGGCGAGAGGGTTGTGCTTCACCATGTGTCTCCTGCTGGAAAGTGAGTTGTTTTGTGATGCGGATTAGTTATCGTCCGACCTCTGTCGTCGCGGTAGCCGGCGCGGGGCCGAGTCGGCTACCGGAGAATCGGTCATTCGCGTGCGATGTGCGGGTTGACGAAGAACATCGCGATGACCGCGATAGCGGGTCCGATCGCGAGTGTGAGGAGCGCGAGCATGAACGAATGGCTCGCGCCATACAGCGAGCCGACCACCATCGGCGACACCGCGCTGCCGGACTGCCAGATAGCATTGGTCCAGCCGGCGCTCGCGCCCGCGAGACGCTTGCCCGATGCGTCGCTGACCTGAGCCATCAGCACCGGCAGATAGCCGAACGAGAACGCACCGAGAACCGGCGCGACCAGATAGAACTGATCCACCGTCGAGCAGTAGCCGAACACCAGCAGCGCGATCGCGAAGGCGATCAGGCAGCCGATCGACATCATCCGCCGCGACACACCAGGCAGGTCGGAGATCCAGCCGAGCGTCGGCTTCGCGATCACCGCGCCGATGCCGAACGAGGCGACGATCGATCCGGCGACGATCGGCGCAATGCCGTATTGGCGCGTCATCAGTGCGTTGCCCCATGCACCGAAGCCGACGGTCGCCCACAACCCGCCGCAGCCCGCGATCGACAGCGCGATCAGGTTACGGTTGCGCAACAGGCCGAGCATTTCCTGGAGGCTGTTGCGCGCGGGCTTCGCTTCGTTCGAAGGCCGGTTCTTCAGCAGCAGCAACGTGACGATGCCCCACGCGAACGTGACGATGCCGAGCATATGGAATGCGTTCGACCAGCCGTGCCGCGCGGAGAACGACGGCACGACCGCATTCGCGATCACGACGGCGAGCGACGTCGCGGTCGTGTAGAGGCCCATTGCGCGGCCACGGTCGCGCGTGAACCATGCGGGAATGATCTTCATGCCGGCCGAGTAGTCGGCGCCCGCCGCGAAACCCATCGCGGCCTGAATCACGATGCCGAATGCGAGCGAATGCGTATAGCCGAACGTGAACGTGAGCACGCCGAGCGGCAGCAGCGCAAGCGTGAGCATCGCGCGACCGCCGAGCAGATCGGTCAGCATGCCGCCAACCACGTTCGCGATCACATAGCCCGCGTAAAACGCGGTCACGAACGCACCGAGCATCGACACGCCGATGCCGAGCGACCCGCCGACCGGCGCGGCCACCGTACTCCACGCGACGCGGACCACATAGCTGAGCAGAAACGCGGCCCAGACGATGAACAACGCGACCCAGCGATACGGGCTCGTGTCGGCGCTACTCGCCGCCCTCGCATCGTTCCCGGTCCAGACGCTCGCGGGCATACCCTCCGACGACGCCAGATTCTTCTCCATGACTCCTCCGATGCCGGGCGTGCCAGCGGCCGCCCGTTTTCTTTCTGATGGATGGCGCCGACCGCGCCTGGCGGCCGGGCCGGCGATTACGGTTACAGATCGAGCACGAGCACCCTCGACTTCGCGCGTGAACAGCACGGCAGGAACTGATCGTTGCGGGCCTGCTCTTCTGGCGACAGGAACAGGTCGCGGTGGTCAGGTTCGCCTTCGAGCACCCGCGTGACGCAGGTGCCGCAAATGCCCTGCTCGCACGACACCGGCACGTCGACGCCCGCCGCCGCGAGCGCCTGGGTGACCGTGCAATCGGCCGCAATCGACACGACGCGGTCCGAGCGCGCGAGCCGCACGTCGAACGACGCGCCATCACCCGACGGCTGCGCCGCCGCGAAGTATTCGTAATGCAGACGATCGTCACTCCAGCCGAGCGAGCGGGCCGTGTCGAGCACCGCGTTCATGAAGCCCTGCGGACCGCACACATATAGATGCCGGTCCGCGCCGCCGTCCGTCAGCAGTGCATTCAGATCGAGCTTGCCGTGCGCGTCGTCGAAGTGGTATTGCACGTTGTCCGCCCACGACGACGCGGCGATTCGCTCGACGAACGCCGCACGGCTCTTCGAGCGCGCGCAGTAATGCATTTCGAACGCCGCGCCCATTGCCGCCAGCTGCTCCGCCATGCAGAGAATCGGCGTCACGCCAATGCCGCCCGCGAGCAATAGCGGCTTCGCGTCATGCCGGGCGAGCGGAAAGTGATTGCGTGGCACGCCGATGCGAATCGCGTCGCCTTCGTTCACCGCGTCGTGCATGCGCTGCGATCCGCCGCGCGAACCGGCGGCGCGCAACACCGCGATCTGATACCGGTGACGCTCGCGAGACGCGTTGCACAGCGAGTACTGCCGCACCGGCCCACCGGGCACATAGACGTCGATGTGCGCGCCCGCCTCGAACGGCGGCAGGTCGCGGCCGTCGATGTCGACGAACTCGAAGCCGGCAATCCCATCGGCTTCGTCGCGCCGTGCGGCGACACGCACCATCAGCGTGGAATCGGTCATGTTCATGCCACCTCCTCCGCTCACATCGCCGACAGGCCGCCGTCGACCATCAGTGTCGTGCCGGTTATGTATGAAGCCTCGTCGCTCGCGAACCACAGGATCGGCCATGCGATCTCTTCGGGCGACGCCCAACGGCCGATCAACGACGTGTCCTGGCGTTGCGTCTTCAGCACTTCGACGCTTTTGCCGGATGCAATGGCCCGGTTCATGTGGAATTCGGTGAGCGTCGAACCCGGGCACACCGCGTTCACGCGCACGCCGTTCGCGGTCTCCTCGAACGCGAGTGTGCGGGTCATCGCGAGCATGCCGGCCTTGGTCGCGTCGTACAGGCCCATGCCCTTGCGGCCGGTCACCGCGTAGCACGACGACACGTTGACGATGCTCGCGCGGCCCGCGCGACGCAGGAACGGCAGCGCTGCCCTGCAATAGTTGGATGTGCCGACCAGATTGACCGACACCATCGCCTGCCACTCGGCCGGCGTCGCGTCGGCGAGCGCGCTGTAGTTGCGCATCGCCGCGTTGTTCACCAGCACGTCGAGCCGGCCGAACGAATCGGCGGCGAGTTGCGCCGCGCGCACCGCATCGGCGTCGTGCGACACGTCGGCCGCGAACGTCTCGACACGCGCGGACGGATCAGCCGCCTTCAGTTCGTCGGCGACGCGCGTGAGCGCCTCCGGGTTCGCATCGACGAGCACCACCGCGGCGCCCTCCGCGCAGAACACGCGCGCGGTCGCGGCACCGATGCCGCCTCCGCCGCCGGTGATCAGCGCGACCTTGTCCTCGAGTCTTTTACGTTGCTGCATTGCATGCCGGCGCGCAGCCGGCCTCCTTTTGCGGAATGGGCAGAAGGTCCAGTCGGACCAGACGACGACACGCGCAGCCGGACCGAAGTCCGGCTCCGCGGTGCATCAGATCGAGTAGATCGGCTGGTCCTTGCCGTCGTGCAGATGGATCACCGCCCATTCCTGCGGCTTCTGATCGCGCGGCAGCAGCACGCCGGCAGCACGTACGCGCTGCTGGTCGGCGTCGATCGCGGGCGGATCGGTGTCGGGCACCAGCGCCGTTGCCGCCTCGTACATCATGCGGCGCGCCATCACGATCGCGCGGTCGGTCGGCAGCAGCTTTTCCTTGCTGTGATCCTGGATCGGACCCATGCTTTCCTGCAGCGACGCGTCCTGCATCGCAAAGCCGAACACGCCCGAGTACGCGCGCTTTTCCTTCTGAGCCTGGCGGTCGATCAGGTAGTCGTTGTCCTTGTTCGCTTTCGGCCGGAACGTGCCACCCTCCTCGTACTCACAATGAATGCCCTTGCCGGCGTTCAGGTCGGCCAGTTCCTGCTCGTCGAGCGGACGGTCCGGGCGGAAGTTGATGCTCCACGCCCAGCAGGTGTGATCGTCGATCGGCACCCATACGTGGCCCGCGAGCGAGTGATCGCCGAACGGCGGGATCAGCGTGTACCACGGGAACAGCCACTGCGTGACGCGCCAGTAGTACGAATCCGGCTCGCCGTTGCGGCGGCCGAACAGCGTGAGGCCGAACGGCTGCTTCTCGATCTCGAAGATCACGTTGCCGTCCGCCTTGATGTAGTCGAGTGCCTTCGTGCCCTGGTGCATCGGGTCCTCGTCGACTTCGTAGCGGTGTACATACGACACGTGACTCGTGTCGATGCCGCCTTCCATCGCCTGCAGGTAGTTCGATTCCTGCAGCCGCTTCGAGACGAACACGTGGCTCTCCGGCAGATTGCACCACTCGAGATCCGGCGGCGCCGGCTGGCGGTCCTTCGGCCCCATGTACGCCCACACGATGCCCGCGCGTTCGATGCACGGATACGCGGTGATGCCCATGTGCTTGCACGCCTGCGGCGCGGACGGCACTTCCACGCAGTTGCCGTTGCGGTCGAATTTCAGACCGTGATACGAGCAGCGGATGCCGTTCTCTTCATTGCGGCCGAAGTACAGCGACACGCCGCGGTGCGAGCAGAACTCGTCGATCAGCGCCGGCTGGCCGTCGGAATCGCGAAAAGCGAGCAGCTTTTCGCCGAGGATCTGCACGCGCACCGGCGGGCAATCAGGCTCTGCGATTTCGCTGGCGAGGAGCACCGGCACCCAGTAGCGGCGCATCAGATCGCCCATCGCCGTGCCTGGGCCAGTGCGAACCAGAGTTTCCGACATGTTCTTGTCCATCATTCCTCCGAATCCGGTTGTCCGTTGTATGAGAATGTATTCTCATTGTACGGACAGATTGATCGACGTCAAGTTCTTGCGGCTAGGGACTTTCACTACAATGTGCAATCGACGCGGACCGCTGCAGAAAGGAAATTTCAAATGGAAGAAAAAAAGCCGCACGAAAATGTACGGGCAGTCGAACGGGCGCTAGAAATTCTTCTGGCGTACCGACCCGGGGACAAAGAATTGACCGTCGCGGAGCTGCTGACCCGCGTGGACCTGAGCCGACCGACGCTGTACCGCCTGCTGAATACGCTCGAACAGAACGGCTTTCTCGCCTCGTCGGGCGAGCCGCAACGCTTCAGGCTCGGCAGTTCGGTCGCGCAACTCGCGCACGCGTGGATGGCGAACAATACGATCGCGCAGCTCGCGCAGCCGATGCTGCGCGAGCTTTGGGAAGCGACATCGGAGACGGTCGCGTTGTTCGTGCCGGAGGGGACGTACCGGATCTGCGTGGCCGAACTGGAAAGTCCGCAGCCGCTGAGTTTCCGGCGCGGGGTCGGCTATCGCGAGAAGCTCGTGCTCGGCGCGAGCGGCCGCACGATTCTTTCGCAGATGCCGCTGTCGACGGACGATCTGCGGCGCTATCTGACCGATCCGGATCAGGACGTCGCGGCGCTAGCCGCCGATCTCGACGCGGTCCGCGCACGAGGCTTCGGCACCAGCCATCACGAGCTGATCGCCGGCGCAGTCGCGGTAGCCGCGCCGTTCTTCAACGGCGCGAACCAGGTGGCAGGTTCGGTGTGCATCTTCGGGCCGAGCGTGCGCGTAACCGATGAGCGCGTCGCGCAGTTCGCGGAGTTGCTCAAGCGCGAGGTGGGCAATCTGTCGCGTGCGCTTGGGCATCAAGGGGAAACTGGACGGCCGCCGCGTACGGCACGTCGGTGAAATCGGCCTCAAAGGCGCTGGCCAATGCCGGGAGCGTCGTCAGAAAGGTCGACGCTTTGCTCGGGCTCTCGCTGATTCAGGGCTGAAGCCGAAACCTCACGCCTCTGGCTGTGCGTTTATCACGCGCCCCGCGAGCGCCGTGCGCCAGGGACCGGACGGCATTATGTTCGGCATAGCCATTGCCGCTGCGATGCCGGCATAAGCGTTATTGGCGACATCGTTGATAGCCTGGTTTGCCTGGGTTAAACAGCTGGTCGCTAGAGTTGTTGACCGGCTGTACGCCCTGTGCGCCATCGGACACGCGCACGATACGGGCAACCGCGCCCGTCGTGATCCGTCCGAATGGCGAGACACAGCAGAATCATCTCCAATGAGCAGTGAGACGCTGCCATCATGTGGCAATCCTCAAGTCGATAGGATTGGGTTCCGATGCACTATGCAATGCGATAGGGTCAAATTCGGCCGTAGCAGTCGTCCAGGCGCACAATATCGTCCTCGCCGAGATAACTGCCCGATTGAACCTCGATGATTTCGAGCTGCACTTTGCCCGGATTCTCCAACCGATGCTGCACGCCGAGCGGAATGAAGGTCGATTGGTTTTCTGAAAGAAGAAACTGGTCCTCGCCCCGTGTCACGAGCGCGGTGCCGCGCACGACGACCCAGTGCTCGGCGCGATGGTGGTGCATCTGCAATGACAGGCGAGCGCCAGGCGCAACCACGATGCGCTTCACCTGAAACCGCTCGCCGCGCTCGATCGCATCGTAGAAGCCCCACGGACGGCGCACCTTCCGGTGCGTCTCGGCTTCAGGCGCGCGCTGCTCGCGAAAGCGCGCCACCAGCGTCTTGATGTCCTGCGCGTGTGAGCGGTCGGCGACGAGCACAGCGTCGTCCGTGTCGACGACGACTACGTTGGCGGTGCCAACGCATGCAACCAGCCGCCCGCCCTCGGCGCGCACATAGCTCGAGGTCGCGCCTTCGAAAACGACACGCCCGCTCGCGACGTTGCCGAGCCCGTCCTTCTCCATCGCTTCCCACACGGCATCCCAGGATCCGAGGTCCGACCATCCCGCCGCCAATGGCACGACCACGCCTTTGCAAGGCGAGCCGGCCGCGCCGATGTGCTCCATTACCGCATAGTCGATGGAATCCGCCGGCACACGGCCGAACTGAAACGGGCAAGGACGAATGAAGTTGTCGTCCGCCTTGCCTTCCGCGAACGCCGCGGTGCAGGCCGCATGCATGTCGCCGTTGAGCTTGGCTAGCGCTTCGAGCCACACGCCCGCTCGCACGATGAAGATGCCGCTGTTCCACCAGTAGGTGCCTGCAGCGACGTACTGCGCGGCGAGTTCGGTCGTGGGCTTTTCGACGAAGCGGTCGATCAGATGTGCGCCGTTTTCGAGGGCGTCGCCGATTCGGATGTAGCCAAAGCCGGTATCCGGCCGTGTGGGCGCAACGCCAAACGTCACGATCATGGAGCGTTCGGCATATTCAGCGGCAATTGCGATCGCACGATGCAGCGCCGGAATGTCTGAGATGGAATGGTCAGACGGCATCACCACCATGATCGCGTCGTCATCCTGATTAACGGCTGCGAGCGCCGCGAGCGTGAGCGCCGGCGCCGTATCGCGCCGCGCAGGCTCGACGATAATCTTCGCGCAGACGCCGCACGCCCGCACCTGCTCTTCTGTCTGGAACCGGTGTTCCTCCCCACACACGATAATCGGCCGAGTGTCGACGTCGAAGCCGCCGACGAAACCCTCCATCCGTGTGACGGTAGCCTGCAGCAATGAATCCCGTCCGACCACATCGATCAATTGCTTTGGAAACTGCTCACGCGACATCGGCCAGAGGCGCGTGCCCGATCCGCCTGCGAGAATGACCGGGACGATGCGCCGACAGGAGTGCCCGAGCGACGCTTCTGCCTTCGCCGCTGCCATTGCGTCTTCAGAACTCACCGCGTCTTCCATCATCCACCCCTCTGGTCTTGCGTCGAACACGTACTTCCCGGCATCGCCAATTCGATTCATCGGTTATGGGTTCGCCGTGAAGCGCACTTTCTCCTGCTCTCCCACATAGGGGCCCTGCTTGACTTCGATGAAAGATACGTCGTCGATGACCTCGAACCCGTGCCCACCTGACGCCAGCAAGATGACATCACCCGCGCACAGCACGCGGCTCGTCAGGAATTTTCGATCGGCCGTATAGAGCCTGACCATCACGCGGCCCCGCTTGATGAAGAGAGAACGACCTCACGCGTCTGCAAGCATAGGAGCAGTTCCAGGGTCACTAGACGGGTTGACCGAATATGCCATGACGTTGGCTGAAGCGAGTTTCGCGGTACCAGGTGGTCTCACACGCACCACCTGATCTGCTCTTCTTTGGTTCATCATGCACTTATCCAAAGTGTTGCCCGCAGCCCATAAAGGAAGAGTACCTGCACACGAGCAGCTTCGAGCATACCAACGAAGCCTACGCTATCGCGAAGGTCGCCGGGCTCAAGCTTTGCGAGGGGTACAACCGACAGCACGGAACGCGGTACATATCGGTGATGTCCGAACGACAACGATGATTTGCAGAACGACCCCGGGTCCGCCGTACTGGCCTTGCTCGACGCCGACGGGGCCGCAGGCGTGTTCAATATCGGATACGGACGGGGACACTGCAATCGCGGATCTCGCCCGTCTCGTCTGTGACCTCACCGTACTCTAATTCATCCAGACTTCCTCTCCCCAACACACCGCACGGGTGCGATATCGTTCGAGCACCCGCGCTAGCGTCGACAAGCGGGCTGCGTCATCGTTGCTCGCAAGACGCCGCGTGCCGCGCTCGATCATCAACTGGCGCAATGCAGGCTGGTCGATCAGACTGAAAAGCGCATCCGCCATGCTGTCGGGCCGAGCCAGATCGACCAGCAGTCCCGCGTCGCCGACTTGCTCGCGCAGCGCCTCGAGGTCCGGGTAAAGGACCGGTACGCCCAGACTGAACGCCTCGAGCGGCGGCAGATTGGTCGGGCCGAAATATGTGGGCATCACTAACGCGATCGACTCGCGATACAAGTAAGGCACGTCGCCGTCCGGAACGAAACCGAGAAAGAACACACGCTCGCCCAGACCGAGATCGGCGGCGACCGAACGCACGTATCTCATGTTGCCGAAATCGCTTCCTGTGAATACCGCACCTACACGGATGCCATAGCGGGACTCCAGCGCGTGCAGTCCCTTCAACAGAAACACATGGTTCTTGTGCGACCAGAACTGCGCGGGATAGTAGACGTATTTCAGATCGCGCGGAATTTTGTACTTCGTCTTGACATCGACGAAGTGCTCCGCGTACGCCTCCTCGGAAAGCACTGTCGCGCGGGCAGGCGAGAATGGCATCAAATGCACGCGTTCGCTGTCTACTCCATATCGCCTGACAACCTTCTCGCGGCCGGCCTGCGAATCGACGAAGATGCCGCAGGCCTTCTTCAAGGCAGATCCGTACAGAAATTCGCGACGCTCGAATTCGTGCTTGATCCGGACTTCGGGAAACTCGACGTCGTCGCGGTGGGACAGATCCCAAACGGTGAACAGGTAGTTGAATCGATCAATCGCCAGTGCGAGGCGGGACGGCGTTGTGAAGTACGCAATGTCCGCGCGCATCACCGAAAGCAAGCGGTCCACCGAAGCCATCTTGCCCGGTTTCCGCAGAAACGCGCGCGGGCCTCCACGGCTATATATTGAACCGAGTCTCGCCGCCAGTCCGCGCAAGCGGGGCACCGGAAAAAAAATAGGCTCAATGCCGCTGCGTCGCAGATCATCGATGGTGGATCGCCGCGTCGTCACAAACTCAACCGCGCAAAGTTCCGGCGGAAGACTCTTTAGCAGCAAGGCAGCATTCTTCGCCTGCTGATAACCTCCACCAGAGGTATGTTCATAGTCTATAAACGCGACCATGCGAATAGGCCGTTCCAAGGAATCGTTTGAATTCGTCACTCCTCGCTCCACGTTTCTTGGCCATCTATATGATTGCAGCGCTCGACAACGGTTTTCGCGCTCGGTTTGAATTTAGATTGCGCGAGCTTGCTGGTGCCGTTCGTGACTGATTAAGGCAGGTATTTGGCCGGTCCGACGGCTTCCTGAGAAAAGCCCTTGTGCAAGGCTCATCTGACGCTCACGCGGCCCTCGGACATCGAGCTTCCGAGGCGAACAGATGCGCGAAGATCTGTTGCTCCTCGAAAATATTTGAATCTGAATGCCGACCAACTGATTCGAAGGCCTCCTTGTCTCGCGGCGAAACTTTCCCTGGCCAGCTCCTAAGCGGACCTCTCCACAGGATCGGCCGTGGCGCCGCTTTTCTTTCGACAGCGGTATTCCGTCGCCGACATCGAGAATTGCCTCCTGAACACTTTCGAAAGCCGCTCGCCATTCGTCAGTCCAACCCTGCGAGCGATCTTGTCTATCGGCAAGTCGCTTCTGACCAACAGTTCACAACTGAGATCGAGGCGCGCTCGCAAAAGATATTCCGACGGTGTCACTCCCATCTCGCGCTTGAACAGACGCAGGAAGTTCCGCTCGCTCATCGCCACCGTACGAGCCGCGTCACCTATTGAAACCGGGCGTCCGCAATTTCGCTCGAGCCAGCGCGCGGATTCCTGTGCCTTTTCCGCCTGCGTGTTCGTTCCCATGGTGCTCAGCATGGTCGTCAAATTCTGATCTTTGGAGACGGTGAAGTGATCGGCAACCGCTGTCGCGATGTCGTATCCGAGGTCCCGCTTCACGAGCGCGAGCGAGTTGATCAGCGCATCCCCGCCTTCGGTCGACGCCGCGACGTTAGACGTCTCCGGACTCCAGATGCCCGGATCGACCGAAGCCCAATCGCGGCGAGAAATGCCCGCTGCCGCCAGCAGCAAGTCGCCGTTGCCGAGAGGGTTGACGACGCCGGTCTGCGAACATGCTATGGTCAATAACCCAATGAGCACCTCGTCGGCGGCTGCACGCTTTGCGCCGGGTCCGCCCGCAATATACAGTGCGTCGAAGCCTTGGAACCGCTGGCCGCCCAGGCGCTCGGTCCAAACGCAAACGGATGACGAACAGGCTATCATCCCACCGCAGGCAGAGACTAGACGGACGCTGTAAGTTGCGTTTCTTCTCAGACTGCGAGACTGAATCTCGTTGGCGATATGAAGCACCTCGGCAAGGGTGCCCGCTTCCAGCAGCGAAAAACCGTCGTACAACAAAATTCCTATGAGCTTGACTGCGCGTTCTTTAAATCGGTGGAAAATACCGTTATTTCCTGCATCGCCTAAGCTGGTAGCGTGGGACATGCCGTTACCTCCATTTTGCTTCGGTTCCAGATCGCTGCTCTGGCTTGCGTTGGAACGCTGTGGAAAGCGAATGACCTCGTGAGCTTAGTGCCATATTCGATCCACCATTGCCGCGGTGTCCGCCAAAAGCATGTTTCTGGCCGAGAATGTCGCTCCCGGTATCAACAAGACCAAAACATCGTCTGATTTCTTCAGCGCTGAAAGTGAAAACCATAAAGCCGCTCATCAGGGTTTCCCGACCCACTGGACTTGCTGAGCGATAGACCGATCAGACGGCGAATGCTTCAGCAAGGAAACGACCCGTCAACACCTTGCTGAAAACGGTCATGCATGTAGTCTGAAAATCCCCGCTAGATACCCTTTCTCATGAGCACCCTGAGCTTTGGCTTTGGTTGCCTTCGAATAAACAAGAGTGCGTTCGCGTCACGCGTGACTTCGCCACCGCCATACGACCAGACATGGAGTCGCTTCATGAGCTTCAGCACGAGATATTCGCAATACTATGATCTTTTCTATCATGACAAGAACTACAAGGCGGAAGCGTCGTTTGTCACCGGATTGCTCGGGCGGTACGGAATAGTTGGAGGTCACGTGATGGATCTAGGTTGCGGCACCGGACGCCACGCGGCGGAATTCGCAGCCGCGGGATTTTGTGTTTCTGGCGTTGACATGAGCGCCGATATGCTTGCCCGAGCCGCTGCCAGGTGTACCACTCTGCCAGGCGCAGTAGCGAAGCGACTGACGTTTCAGCAAGGCGACGCGCGGATCGTCCGCACGAATGAACTCTACGACGCAGTCGTCTCGCTCTTCCATGTTGCGAGCTATCAAACGACCAACTCCGATTTCATGGCGATGTGTCACACCGCTGCGACGCACCTGCGGCCATCAGGACTGTTCGTGTTCGATTGCTGGTACGGTCCCGCGGTCCTCGCCGCTCCGCCCGACGTACGCATCAAACGCGCCTCCAGCGAAGAAACCGCGGTGATACAAATCGCCGAGCCCACGATGCGTCCTCATGACAATACTGTCGCGTTCAACTACACCGTCCTGCTAACGGATTTGAAAACGCTGTCGGTCGAGACCGTCCTCGAGACGCATGTGATGCGCTACATGTTCAAGCCCGAGATCGAACTGATGCTGGACCTCAGCGGATTCGAGGTCCTGGACAGTTTGAAGTGCATGGGCGGCGAGTTGGGTGCTACCGATCTCTCAGCGACATTCGTCGCGAGAAAACGGTGATGCGCGGAAACAGCCCGAGCGAGAAAACGTCGGAAAATACAACGAATGGCATATCATAGCCAGCCTCGTCGATGAGTCGAGGCTGAACCGCCAGGCAGTCCTGCGCTGGCTAAGCGCATCGCGTCAAAGCGGCTCGCCGAAAGCCGCGTGCCACCACCTGCCACCCGGATCAAGTGTTTGTTCCGTTGCGTGACGGGCCATATTTGCTGCGGCGAGCAGTCGGTCAGCACCGCGCTGAACTTGACCTGCTGTTGCAGAAACTTCGCGAAAAGGCGGTGGCCAGCATGTCGCGCACCACGCCCACCGTGTAGTCCTGCTGTGCTTCGGTAAGCGCGAGACCACTCGGCAGATACAATCCCCTTCGACTCATGCGTTCGGCAATCGGGAAATTCTCGCCCTTGAACATCCCTTGCTTGAGAAAAACCGGCTGTTCGTGCATCGGCCAGAAGAACGGCCGCGCGCTGACACCTGCCTCCGCCAGCATGGACCGGAGCTCGTCGGCATCAAAGGGCAAGCTGTCGTCCAATACCATACCGAAGACCCAATAGATATTCTCGGCATATGGCAATGCCACCGGCGCCATCCCGATTCCCGGCACTCCCCGCAAAAGGCTTTCGTAGCGGCGGCCCAACTCGCGTTTTCGCGCGATGTGCGCATCTAGCTTCTCGAATTGCGCTAGCCCGACAGCCGCCTGGAGGTTGCTCATCCGATAATTCCAGCCAAGCTCTTCGTGGACGAATCGCCTCTCAGGCTTGAAACACAGGTTTCGCAAACTTCTCGCGCGCGTAGCCAGCTCGTCGTCGTCGCAGACGATCATGCCCCCTTCCCCCGTCGTGATGTGCTTGTTGGCGTAGAAGCTGAAGCACGATATATCGCCGAAACTGCCGCACTTCGCTTCGTTATAGGTTTGTCCGATTGCCTGCGCAGCATCTTCGATCACAACGAGGCCGTATTTCCTTGCGATATCCAGCAACGGAGCCATATCCACCGGCAGACCGAAAGTGTGCACGGCCATGATCGCCCGCGTCCGGCTCGTGATAGCGCTTTCGATCTTCGTCACGTCCATGTTCCACGTATCCGGACTTGAGTCGACCAGTCTCAAGCGGGCACCGGTGCGAACAATGGCCGATGCGCACGATATGATCGTGTGCGTGGGGATGATAACTTCGTCGTCGGGACCGAGCCGCAGAGCCACCGCCGCCACGTCCAACGCAGCGCTGCCGTTCGCGACGGCAATCGCGTGTCTGCGGCCGACGTAACCCGCCATCGCACGTTCGAAACGCTCGACGAACGCCCCGTCCGAAGAAATCCACCCGCTTTCAATGCATTCGTTCAGATAGACGCGCTCCTTTCCGTCGAGCAGGGGTTCGTTGACCGGAATCATCGCGCGCCGTCCTTAACTTCAAGCTCGACGCCTGGGCCGTTGCTCGCTTCACTGCATCGGCTCAGGTTTGCGGACGCGAAGCGCGATTTTTCCTGCTCTCCCATATAGGGCCCTTGTTTGACTTCGAAGAAAGACGCGTCCTCGAGCATCTCGAAGCCGTGACCGCCCGACGCCAGCAAGATGACATCGCCCGCGTACAGTACACGGCTCGACAGGTAGTCCTTATCGGGCGTATAGAACTTCACCAGGACACGGCCACGCTTGACGAAGAGCACCTCTTGCGTCCATTCGATCTGCCGCACCAACTTGCAGTGAAGATGCGCGTCGATCACTTTTCCGGCGGGATGTTCCATGTACGCGAGTTGCTGAGGAAACTCCTTCGGAGTAAAGAAACTCACACCACTTCTCGAGAACGAATCCCGGATGATCATGGCGAGCGTTTCACCTTCGAACGAGACTACTTCGAAATTCGAGTCATGAACGACCTCTGCGTTGCCCGTTATCGATAGAGCTTCCATTTTTTTCCTCGAAGAGAGCCGGTAGTATCCCGACACACCGAACCTTCCGGGAGCAGAGCCGCTTACGACATAAATTGGCCCACGGAGGTCCTTCATGCGTCCCCGAAGCATAGGATCGGTTCGGCGGTCACACGGTCAGATGGCCGAATACGGAATGAAGTTGGCTGACCGGGGTATTACATTGCAGCGTCACCTCGCGCATCCTTATATCCTCGGCAACGACCGCGGAGAGGCGCACACGGACCGCGCCAATATATTGGCACCGTCCGCCATGACCTTGAATGGTCCATACGCATTGCTAAGCTGATGAAATCGCACGTCGTAGCCCTTTGAATCAAGTGGCGGGGCAACTCACGTTCCGACCGACGTGTCTCTCTCGACTATTGGCCATTCACATGAACAGAAACTCTCGCATCTATGTCGCCGGACATAAGGGAATGGTCGGCTCGGCTCTCCTTCGGCGCCTTGCCAGTTCCGGATATGATCACGTGATCACGGCCTCCAGACAGTCGCTCGACTTGCTGGATCAGCGCGCCGTGATGGATTTTTTCGCTCGAGAGCACATAGACGTCGTCCTCCTGGCCGCAGCCAAAGTCGGCGGAATTCATGCCAATTCGACTCAGCCGGCTTCGTTTCTCTACGAGAACCTCGTCATCGAAACCAATGTGATTCATGCTGCATTCAAGAGTCACACGCAGAAGCTCGTGTTCTTCGGTTCATCGTGCATCTATCCAAAGCTTTGCCCTCAGCCCATAAAAGAAGATTACCTGCTCACGAGCGCTCTCGAACAAACCAACGAAGCCTATGCCATCTCAAAGATCGCGGGTCTCAAGCTTTGTGAAGCGTATAACAAGCAATACGGAACGCGCTTCATATCGGTGATGCCCACGAATCTCTATGGCCCCAACGACAACTATGATCTTCAAGGCAGCCATGTGCTGGCTGCGCTCATCCGCAAGGCGCACGAGGCAAAGCTGAACGGACTCGAATCGCTCCCGGTATGGGGCTCCGGATTGCCAAGACGGGAATTCCTTCATGTAGACGATCTGGCGTCCGCGGTTTTCGTCCTGCTGAGCAACGACCTGGTCGAGGGCATGTTTAATGTCGGATATGGAAAGGACATAGCGATTGCCGACCTCGCACGACTGATCTGCGATGTCGTCGGTTTTTCTGGATCGCTGAGATTCGACTCGTCGAAGCCCGACGGGACGCCGCGAAAGTTGCTCGACGTATCGAAGCTCGCCGCTCTGGGTTGGGCGCCCACGATTACGCTCAGAGAGGGCATCGCCTCAACCTACGCCGACTTCGAGAATGACGTGCAGCGTACCGGGCTCGCCAGCGCCTGACGAATTCGCGCGGCGTCCGCGATCCTGCACCACGGATTGAAGTTCCGCCTTTGGTATCCAGGGTACCCGTCTGCCGACTGCGGTTCCTGTCCCTCAATGCCAGCAAATCACGTCACTTTCAAGGCCACGACAGGTCATTCCGGTTAGAGCGGCTTGATCAAAGCGTCGGCCTAGTCCGTTGAACCGGATGAATTGCGCCGGATTCGCCGCGATGGATCGGAGTACTTCCATTTCAATGGGCGCGCCTGCTTGTTGTATTGACAGATATAACGCATGAGCTTTTTGTTGAGATCCTTGGTGCTGGTGAATACGCCACGCGCAATGTCGTCGCGCTGGATGCGTGCAAACCAGTTCTCGACCTGATTCAGCCATGACGAATACGTCGGGGTGTAATGTATCGACACTTTCGGATGGTCAACCAGAAATGTTTGAACGGCGTTGGTTTTGTGGCTGCTCACGTTGTCGCAGATCACGTGAATCTCCTTTCCGCGCGGCTGTGCCCATACCACCTCGGTGAGGAACGCAACAAACTGGGCACTGGTATGGCGTGGCGCGGTTTTGCCCAGCACCTCACCGGTGGCAACATTCAATGCGGCGAACAGGCTCAGGGTGCCGTTGCGTTTGTATTTAAAGCCATGGCTCTCGGCGCGTCCCGGCGAGAGCGGCAACATCCGGTCCTTGCGATCCAGCGCCTGGATGGCTGTCTTGTCGTCCACGCAGAACACCACTGCATGCAACGGCGGATTGAGGTACAGCCCGATCACGTCGGCTACCTTCGCCTCAAGGTCGGGATCGTTGGACACCATGTGGGTATCGAGGCGATGTGGCCGAATGTCGTGCTTGCGCCAGATACGCTGCACCGTCATGAAGGCCATGCCCAACTGTGCCGCCAGTTTGCGGCTGCTCCAGTGTGTCGAGCCGTCGGCCGGCTTACGTCGCAGTGTGTAGTCGAGCACTCTCGCTTCGAGAACCGCCAGGTCAGGTCGCGGTGCCCGGCCTGGATGTCTGCCGTACAAGCCAGCCAAACGCTCACTGGTGAAACGCATTTGCCACGTTGTAATGAAACGCGAATCGCAACGCAATTCCGCCATGATCGCCGCACGCGAGGCTCCTTCGTCGAGCAGCAAGATCAACCGCGCACGCCTCACCTGGCCAACGGCCATCGTGCGGCTGCGCTGCATCGACATCAGCTCTTCGCGCTCGGTTTCGCTCAGATTCATTTTGCTTATGCACTATTAGCTCGGTGCAATTTCATTGGTTCAATGGACTAGTCCTTGATTCGACTGCTCAAAGCCCTGGATATCGACCTTTCTAGCGCGTCTCGCGTCAGAAGTTGGGCGGCTGCTTTCATTGCCCGCTCGATGCTCATGCGTTTGCGGCGATACGTCTGCTCTGCGTTTGCCAACGCATCGGCGATGGACCTTGCATCCGCGGAAACAAAGCATATGGCGTCGTGAATCTCCTTCATGCTCATCGGGGGAAGTTCGGTGGAAATGACCAATCTTCCCGACGCGACATATTCGACAACCTTGAAAGGAAAGACCCCGTTACCCATTTTCTCTATCGAAACATGCGGGTTCACCAGCACGTCACAGTCGGAAATCAATTTGAACAAGACTCTTTCGTCCACCCGACCGTGGAAGTGCACCGGGTAATCTTCGGCGGACAGCCTTACGAACTCGCGTGCCAGCGGACCCGTTCCGCAGACGTGAAACATAAGGCGTCCGCCGGACTTCCGGATCAGGTCGAGAACCACGTCAGCACCCTTCTCGACGCTCAGCCCACCGAAATAGCCAACCATCGTTCTAGCATCTGCCGTTCGCGAGAATGGACGCCGCTGTCCACAAGCTTCAATGAGATCGTCCGACACCACGCCCGGACACAGCACCACGGGACAACCGCTGCGTTGATGTTCGCGTGTCGATAAGTGATCGTTAACCGCAAGACATAACGATGGAGCGGGTAATACGTATCGCCATGCGATGAAGTCGAGCAACGGCTTCGGATGCCAGCGGCGACGAGAAAGCAGCCAATCTTCGAACTGGAGGATCAGACGCGCACCGAACCGGTGCGTCAGCACGCGAGCGAGCATCGACTCGAACGCGTACGCGTTATAGATCCATACGGCTTCAGGCTTGCCGACCTTCGCTATCTCATCGCTCAGCGCCAAGACTTCGAAGAGGTTCAGCAGCTTGCCGATGGGCCTTACAGGGTAGCAGCGAAGCGAAATCTCCCGAATGCGTTGCGTGCCGATGACGGAATCCCGAAATTTTCTACGTGACCATCCTGCCTCTACGTGGCCCGTATTGATCAAAAGAACATCCTTGGAAAGTTGCAATGCCAACGCCAGAAAAAACTCCACCTTGCGTGCGGCGCCCAGATTCACATTCGCCCCACGATTAGAGGCGCTGTAAGGCGCTATGAAAACAAGCATTTCTGCTGCTCCACGTCAGCGACTTCTGCTTCAGTGCCAGGCGAGTCAACGCCACGTGATCGACGCGCGGACAAATACGCGCCGAGAGAGCACCCGTAGATGTCCCCAAAGCAGAGCATCAGAGTCGTCACCAGTGGATACTGCTCGAATAGGTTGACGTCCATGCAGGCCGCAATCGTGATCCCAACGAACACCACATATCGAACTGACTGACGCCTCGAATGACGCGGACGGATGCGCCAGAAAAACGCCGTCGCACCCGTCGCGAAAATTAGCATACCCACGATTCCGATTTGAAACTGCATCGTCACGAAGGCGTTATCGATGATCTGATTGAACCGGTATTGCTCAGGGTCGACGCCCGCACGCTGGAGGAGCATGACGGCTGTGTTCGTGCCTACGCCGAGGCCCCGCCCCAGAAAAAGTTCTCCCGGAGTTGCCTCTGACAACTGCTCCGCTATCTTCCCAAGGTTGGATAAACGACCGCCTTCGTCGAGTTGATCAGTCAGCACATCACCGCGGCCGACCGCTTCCACCATGTGAGAATAGCCAACGATTGCGAGGCAAATAGCAATCGGTAGCGCAGTCACCACCAGCAGCATCCGATCATTACGGCTCAGCCGTCCCCCAAGCGCTTCCCAAACTACTACGCCGACGATGGACGCGATACTGAGCATAGCGAATCGCGTTCCCGAAGAGACGGCAATCGCGACTGCGAGGGAGAGCAATATAAGCCGATAAAACAGCCGGGCGCGGTCCAGAATGAGCACCATGCTTGCAAGCGAAATCGCATACATGCCTGCTAGCGCCGCGTTACTGAACAGGCCCGTGTACCGATCCTGCGTAAATAGAACTTGCTGTATTTGTCCGAGTTGTATCCATTGTCGCAGGACAACGTAAAAGTCCAATGCGGCAAGCGCGAGCAACGCCAGGACGAGAACCGTTTGTCCCTGCTTCTCGGCCGGCAGCAAACGCGCGAACAAAAACAGGCCGAATGACGCATGAATCAGCAGAACCCAGCGCAATCCCGCCGGTAGGAAGAACAATGGCGTCCAACCTGCGATGAACGGCACGAGTCCCACCGATACGATGCAAAGAATCCACGTGAAGAACATCAGAATAAACGTACGCATTCCCCCCCGAAAGCGATTCAGACCGAGCGCAAGAGGCCACCCGACTCCGATCAAGGCGATGCTCGCGTCCTTCACGTACTTGACAGCACCTGCGTCATCCATGGCGGCCGAATTCAAGTTCCAGACGTTGATTGCTCCGGTGCCGAGCGCGCCAAGCGCCTGATCCGCGTATTGTGCCAAGCCTGCCGCGAAGACCGTAAAGACTGCGAGTGAAAATACGAAACGCGGCGACATTCCACACGCTCCTGAGTTACATGCCGACTCGGCCAAACTTCGTCCTTACTCGTGATGCTCCAACGCCCTGTAGCCAGCCAGCGTGATCAGCGCATCCCGCTTGGCGATCTGATAGTCGGACAACACCATTTCCCTGACAAGAGCGCCGAACGTCACGGTCGGTGCCCATCCCAGCTTCGCGTGGGCTTTCGACGGATCGCCGAGCAAGGTCTCGACCTCTGTCGGTCGAAAATAGCGAGGATCCACTCGCACGATGACCGTCCCGGGCGCGACCCGGCACTCCCGGCTGCTCACACTTTCGACGATCGCGACTTCATCGACTCCGCTTCCGTCAAACCGAAGCTTGATGCCGAGTTCGCACGCCGCCTGCTGAACGAATTCGCGCACGCTGTATTGCACGCCAGATGCAATGACAAAGTCTTCAGGCTCGTCCTGTTGCAACATGAGCCATTGCATCTGGACGTAATCGCGCGCGTGTCCCCAGTCGCGTTTCGCCGACAAATTGCCAAGGTAAAGGCAATTCTGCGAACCGATTGCAATACGTGCGATGGCGCGCGTAATTTTGCGCGTAACGAACGTCTCGCCCCGAACGGGTGATTCATGATTGAACAGAATGCCGTTGCAAGCGTATATGCCATACGCCTCGCGATAGTTGACCGTGATCCAGTACGCGTACATCTTCGCTACCGCATACGGACTGCGCGGATAAAAGGGCGTGCCCTCCCGTTGCGGCACTTCCTGCACGAGCCCGAACAACTCCGATGTCGACGCCTGATAGAACCGGGCCGTCTTCTCGAAGCCCAGAATTCGCACGGCTTCTAGCATGCGCAGCGCACCCAGGCCGTCCGCGTTCGCCGTGTACTCAGGCTCTTCAAACGAAACCGCAACATGGCTTTGCGCGGCGAGGTTATAGATCTCATCCGGTTGCACCCGCTGAATAATTCGCAAGATGCTCGACGAGTCGGTCAGGTCACCATGGTGAAGATGAAAGCGGCGCTGCGATGCATGGTCGTCCTCGTATAAATGGTCGATGCGATCCGTGTTGAAGAGCGAGGTGCGCCGCTTGACGCCATGCACTTCATATCCTTTGTCGAGCAGGAATTGAGCAAGATAAGAGCCATCCTGGCCTGTGATACCGGTGACCAGTGCAACCTTGTTCGACATGGTTCCTTCTCCTTGTTTTGATACTGCGCTGTGCGTGATATTTCTTGCGATTCGTTCAGGCTGTCCTGACATTGGACTCGCCGCCGCTTTTGCCGTACCCGTCGTACCTGCCGTAGCCTGAACCGTATCGCGCCTTGTCGAGCGGAACATCGGTAAAGAGAGTTCCTGCCACGTTCACGCCACTACTGCGCAACCGGTTGAGCGCCTCATACAGTTCGTCCACCGGATGCCGACCGTGCCGAACGACCAGCAGCGTTGTACCGGCCTGCCGGCCGATCAGCGTTGCATCGGTGACAGCAAGCACAGGCGGCGTATCGACGACGACAGCGTCATACCGCCGCGATGCAACATCGAGTATCTCGCTCAGTCTCCGAGTCGTGAGCAAGTCCGCGGCGTTTGGCGTCTCGCCCCCGCGCGGGATCAGGTCGACGCCATTCATGACATCGCGGACGACCACGTCGTCAAACGCCGCACCTTTTAGCAACTCGGTCAAGCCGGGGCCGCCAGCCGGGTTGAAGGATTTGTGTATGTCGCCCATGCGCATGTCGGCATCGATCAGGAGCACCTTTTTCCCGCCTGTCGCCAACACGATTGCAAGATTGGCCGCGACAAACGACTTTCCTACCCCGGCACGGGAACTTGTAATCATCACGACATTGTTCCTGACTTCCGATCCGATCGATTGCAACGCTGTTCGCAAGCTTCGCACGCCTTCGACCGCGACATCCCCTGGCCATACCGCAGCAAGCACATGTATGCCCGGAGCCTTGCGGCGCATTGCTTCCTGCAAACGAATTTGCCGTTCGCTGTGCGGCACGACAGCGCAAACGGGTATTCCAAGGGCTGCCTCGATCTCGGCGCTTCGCTCGATTCCACCAGACAACGCCTTGCGAAGGAACGCGGTGACGATTCCCAGTACAAGCCCAAGCACGGCAGACAACGACAATAGTACCTGCCAGTTAGGCTTGCTCGACTTCTCGGGGGGCACCGCGAGATCGACAATGCGCACGTTGCCTACGTTGCCCGCCTTGACGACACGAAGCTGTTGCGCACTGTTCAGGAGATTCGTATAGAGGTCTGTGTCGACCTGAACGTTGCGCATCAGTCGCACTGCGTTTTGCTCCTTGTCCGGCAAACTGGCAACACGCTGGCTCAGCGCTTCGCGGTCTTGTTGCAATCGGGCGATCTTCGAGTCCACCGCCGTAAGTAGCGGGTAACCCTCCTTGTAATGCTGCGAGATGTCGTCACGCTGCTGCAAGAGTCCGCGCAAGGCGGTATCGAGATCGACAACCTGTTGCAGCAACAACCGGCTTTCCACACTCAGATCGACGGTTCCATTGCTATTACGAAAAGCGTTGTACTTATCCTCTGCTTGCTGTAATTCGTCCCGCAGCTTCGGCAATTGATCCTCGAGGAAGAGAAGCGAGTGTTCGGCCTCGGACGTACGCCTTGCAAGATCCTGAGCGAGATACTGCTGAGCAACCGCATTGACGATGTCCGCAGTGCGCACCGGGTCGGGTCCCTCCAGGGCAACACCGATCATGCCGGTTTGCGACTTTCTTTCTGAAATGACCAAAGCATCTTTCAGCGCGAGGATCGTGCCCTCTATCGAACTTGACTTCAGTGTAAATTCCCCGCCGGGAGAAGCGGATAACCTATTGACGAGAAGATGCACCTTGCCGTCGCCGAAAGGCACCACCAGCTCGTGGCCGACTTTTCCTATTCCGAGCGCTTTGCCGTCAGGCGCAATCAACTTGAAGTACGGGGCCTGTCTCGCCTTTACGATGAATTCGTGGCCGACTGCAGCGTGAGGAACATCGAATTTCGATACTTCGATCGACTCGTCGCTCCAGGCGAACTGCCGCAGTCCAAACAGGGGTTTCATGCTGGCGGATCCGCTGCGGAGTCGCGCGATCCAACGGCCAATAAGTGGGAAGTACCGAGGTTGCGCCGTAGTTTGGAGATTCAGTTGCTGCACCGCCTCGCCGACCACCAGGCGTGAGCGAATGAGTTCCATCTCGGCGTCTGCACTGGCTTTCACCCTCGAATCGAATATCGAGGCGAGCCGGCCCAACGCTTCGGCTTCGGGAGAGCTGGACGCGGGTGTGCCAATCTGTATGAGCGCATCGGCCCGGTACAAGGTCGGATGCATCAGGCCGTACAACAATCCCAGCGCGAGAACGCCGAGCGCAATCATGCCGATTAGACGCCAGCTCTCGCCGATTGTGCGAAGGTAATCCGAGATGGAGATCTCATCGCCCTGCAGCGGATCATCGCGCGTGATCTGTTTCCTTGAGGCCATGGTTTCTCGGGTGGAGTGCTTTGCGCCCGCCAGCGGGATAACGCCAGGGGCAACCAGTTACGGGAGCGACGACGCGACGCATTGACCGTGCGTCCATGTGGACAGGTACTCTGCTACTACTTCAATGACTGAAATTCGAGAACGCGGAACATTCGCCGCCGCAGTCTATTTTAGATAAGCCTGCTGCTTGCGCCGTGTCGAGACCGAAATCGCCAAGATGTTGTCGGGTACGATAGGACGGTCGTTTGGAATGAAACGATCCACTGGCCAGTAGCGTGACCCCTGGTGTCGTGAGTTGGAAATTCGTTTCATTAATTGGTTTTGCTGCCAGCGGTGACGAAGTGCTGCTTGAAGAGGCGTTCAGATTCTCGCAGGCCGTCCTCCGTCAGCACCACGGATTTTTCTTTGTTGACCGGATCGGCAATGAGCCCTCGTTCATGCAGTCGGTTGAGCGCATCCCAATCGAAGCTTTTCCAAGCCCGGCTATGGTCATGCAGGGTCAAATAGAGGAGCGCGAGGACAGCATCGTCAATCGCCGCAGTATTGATGTTCATGGCGTTCATCCTGATACCATCAGCTGCCATCGGCAGCGTCTGCTGCTTCATCCTGTTCTGCCTTCCTTATTCACTCCGATCTATAACGCTCGGAGTAGCTCTGCGGTGGCCTTGATCAGCTTTGCCCCAGATGCGGGTCGGTCTAAGTCTCGAACGGCCGGTTGCCGATCATCACGACGTGGTGTGCGCCATGGACAGTAGCTCGTAGTTCCAGCATGTTCCGCGGACTTACAGCAAAACGCAGGACATCGCTCCCCGACACGAGCGTTCCAACCGGAGCGCTCGTACTATTACGCGAAAGCTGCAGCAGATAGAGACCGGACGACGCGCTCTCTACGCGGTTCGCATCGCGTGACACCAGCACCATGACTGCATGCCCTTCTTCGTCCTTCGGGCAGGAAATCTCAGTGTCGAAACTGCCGCCATCGAAATGCACGGTGTAGAGGCCCAATCCACCGATCCGATGCCTGGCATCCTCCAATGCGCGAAACGCTCCACTGCGTATCGTCACATCGTCGGTGAAAGTGGTGGCAGGCAGGGTGTAGCGAGGCTGGGGTTCTTTGAAAACACAGTCCGATAACTGGACGGATCCGACAGGTCCGTCAGATCGAACGACCGAAACGCCGAAAGACTGCTGGATGTTGACACCGGAAACGCAGGAGGAGACGTCGAGTTCTCCTATGAACGCCGGGACGAGGACGCCATGACCAAGGTAAGGATCGTCCCATCCGGCGCCAACGGCACCGGTTCGCTTGCGATGGTCGCGATAGCCGACGCGTTCCATATAAACGCCGTTGAAGACAGCCGATTGGCATGCATCAACCAGCACCGCTGGACGCGGCGAGTAAGCGTGCGTTATTTGCATGAAGACATTGCTATTCGAAGGGCGCGCATAGCGCGCCATGACGCGTATGCAGAATCCGCAAATGCCCCGATAGGGATACGCCCTCGCCGGTGACGCGGCATTAGTCCGCGCGCTGAGTCTGCGCTCGCTGTTGATTGACTTGAAGAACGTGGCATCGAACCATTGATCGATCTTGCGCTCATCGTCGCCATAGACGCGGTCATAGATGTTACGTACGTTGATGATGGTGCACTTGTCCGCGAAGCCGCCTCGTTCGTTGTAGTCGTCGTTGCGATCGACCCATTGCCCTCCGACAAGAACAGGGACGCCCGTGCGCAGCGCCTCGATATTGCTGAACGTGCACTGTTCCAGCACAGCCGCATAGATACCCACCCCGCAGCCGACAAAGTGAAGTCTGTCAAAGATGCAGCCTGCGAGCGTCGCGGACAGGGCGCCAAAAGCCATGAAGCAATCCACGCATGTCAGATTCTCGAGCCCTGCATCCATCGCCGTGTCGAATTGATCGAGCAAGCCGAAAGTGACTGGCTGCGACGCGTCCGCCATGCCGTAGCGATAGTTGCCCTTCACTACGGCGTTATGCCCATATAGTTTGACCCCCGGCCATACGCCTACGCAATAGGGCTGTCGCATGGCAGGCTCAGACGGGAGTCTTCCGCCTTTTCCCTGCTTAACCGTGCCATCGTCGTGACAAGGGATGGCCAGCGTTCCGCGCGCGGCTGCAAGGTAGAACGTGCCGTTATCAAGCACAACGCACTGAGTCCGGCCCGTCGACGCATAGAGCGATCCTGCGAATGCGACGGCGCGATTGATCGCGTCACCGTCATCCGTCGTGCCGTCACCGCGTGCACCGAACCATCGGGCATGGATGTCGCCCTCGAATACGCGCTTCCAACGCTTTCCGCTTTTCGAAACCAGCACTGTGCCACCGTTGTCCCGGCTCGAGACGTCGGTAGGATCGAGCCAATAATATGCAGCATCCAAATCGCGTTCGCCCGCAGCGTGCTGAAAAACGAGCAGTCTCGTAAGCGGTCCGCCGTAGTCACGCAAGCTGGCGTAGCCCTGAATCGGACCTTGCGCAAGCACAAATTCAGCGAGGTGTCGGATTTCGGTGTATGCGAGCGAAGACCTGGTGACTATCACCCTGTCGTCGGGCGACAAGTCGCTCACGGGCTGCATCGAGGTCGAACCGCTCTGCGTGTGCGACGGCTGCAGTCCCGATGCCTGCCGCTGCGCCGCTTGTGCAGATGCGCCAGACAGGCTGAAGCAGGCGGCCATGATTCTCCTCAAGGCTCCACGTCTGTTTTTGAGCGCGTCCCCCGCCAACCGCAACTTTTCCTGGAAGTCGGCCATACGTTCAGAAGGTGGGTGTGAAAGTCACGAAAGCGGACCGAGCGACGCGTGCGCAAGAATCTGCTTCCTGAAGAGGCCAATATAGACGCCATAGTCGGCGATGATGCTCGCAATGATGGACGACCAGACCACCCATTCCACTGTGCCGAACGTCAAGAGCAGACATACCTTGAGCGGAATGGATACCGCACTAAAGATCAGCACGGCAAGCAACTGCGGGCGCAATTCGCTCATTCCATTCAGAAAGATGGTGAAAGCGTTTCCCATTGCTTCAACCACCGCCAGTATCCCCGCCGCGCACAGCAATGAGAAAGGTACAGCCAGGTGATTGCCCGTCCAAACCTTCAGAAGCCAGGGGGAAGCTGCCAGAATCAGCGCGCTTGTCAGCACCGCGATGCCGCCCGTGACGCCCATGGACACCTTCAGCGTGTGCCTGATGAACATTTTCTCACCGCGCGAGTGTGCGTCGGCATAGAGACCCCAGAGCGGCCCCGACAGCATGGCCATCCCGACGGTGATCGCCTGGAACAACCGCTGCGCAACGGCCAGTGTCGCCACTTCCTTCGCGCCGAGAATGTTTGAAACGATCAGGGGATCGCATGCGCTGCCGCATATCATGCCAAGTTGAAGAATCAGGAACATGCTGCTCGTCCGCAGTAGCAGCCTCGAGTCTTGCCACCCCGTTCCCAGCCATATGCCGCGATGAACTCGAAAAATCCCCTCACGTCGAAGACGCCAAACGAGAATCAACGTCGAGCCGACCTGCATGCCATAGGTAGAAAGCACGAGATACGGCAACGGTGCGCGATAGCGGTTGCAGAGATAAAGAAGCGGTAGCGAGAAAAAGTATCCGATCGCAGCAGCGATATGTGGCTCCCATGCTCGCTGAAGACCATGAAAAACCTTTCTCACGCCGCTTAGTGGGATGTTCACGCAAAACAGCGTGATGAAAACCACGGTTGACTCCATCGCTTCTCTTGTGACGTCTGCCGATTCGATCTTGAGCAGCCTTTGGAAGTCCAGCAACCTCACGGCACCAACGAGCACAGCTCCAGCGGCTGCGCCGATCACCACGAGCAGCAGTACGCCGCGAGTCGCAATCGTCTGCAGTTTCTCTTGATCGTCGCTCGTTTTCGCGTCCGCAACCAGGTTGACGAGGCCATTCGCCACGCCAAGGTCAAGCACCGACAACATCACTGCGAGGCTTGATATTGTCATCCAGATGCCAAAGCGCTCTTGCCCGAGATACGGAAGCGTTAAAGAGACCGAGAGCAGCACTACCGCAAAACCCATCGCGGCACTCACCGCATTGCATGCAGCGGAACGCGCGGCGCGCACATAGCGATCCCTGTCGCGCCCTTCCGAGGCTCCGATACCAAACGGCAAGCGACGAAAACAGAGCCGCAGGATGGAGACCGGTGCGCGCACGAAAAAATTATCTGCAAGCGGCATTGGAGCGTGTGATCCTCTGACGCTGCTCTTCCGCGAATGAGATGTCCCGGAAGGGGCAGCAACGGTTGAGCGTAAAATCGCGCTGACGAACTCAACTTCCTGCGACAGCCATCCTGCACGCGTGTGTTAAAGCAGAAATGCTTACGCTACCTGCTTGCTCATCAACGCGATATAGTTCTGCGCGACTCTGGAGATATGAAACCGATTGTTGAAACACTGCTTTGCCGAACATTGCATCGCAACCTTCTCGTCGTCCGGCAGCATTGCCCATTGCGTCAGAAGGCGGGTGATACCCTCTCGCGTGTCGTCGTCCACGAACCCGGCTCCATCGGCAACGACCTCTTGCCAGATTCCGACCTTATCGGTCAAGAGCACCGGCACGCCGCACGCTAGTGCTTCGGCCACCACCACGCCGAAGTTTTCCTGATGCGAGGGCAAAACCATGACGTCGGCAGCGCGCAGCAGGGACCACTTGTGCGCCCCCGTTACCATGCCAGGCCAGCTAACACGATCCGCGATGCCGAGCCGCACGGCCTCGCGACGCAATCTCGCTTCGAGTCCATGATCATCGGGGCCTGCGACGACGAGGCGATAGTCGGTGCTCAAGTTCTGGAGATCGTGAAACGACTGGATTAGCAAGTCGCAGCCCTTCTTCTCGTGAATTCGCCCGAGAAAAAGGATAATCTTGCCCGGCGTCGCTAGCGAATGCCGCTGCGCAACGTCCAACGTTTCCGTCGAAGGTGGCGGTGCCGTGCCAATCATCATCATCAGCTCCTTCGCCCTGTACAGCGGAAACGCCAAGCGCGCCAGTTCGCGCTCACTGTCGGTGGTGAAGAGAACCCCCTTCGCATTGCTGATGACATGACGCTCCACAAATGTCCAATAGACTAGCTTCTTGGCATGTTTCAACGGGCGGCCGATGTTGAACCATGGATCGAGCATGCCGTGCGGCATCACGAAATATGGGATCTTTTGCGGAAGAAGCGAGAGAACGGCCGCCGCGCTGTGGAACTGCCATATGCCGTCTACGATAATTGCATCGTACTGCTTCGCATGCTGTGTCAGCCACCCAACAAGCCTGAAGTTGAGCGCGTATTTGCCAGCGTGGTGGCCTAGCCTCACAACCAGATCGAAAGCATTGTCGTCCGATTTGTCAGCATCAATCGATGAGTCAAGACAGACAATGTCGGTAGTGTGTCCGCAAAGCCGGAGCTCCGTCGCGAGCCGTTTGAGCGCCTCAGCAGGACCACCATACCTTCGCTCGATTGACGAGATAATGTGAAGGGTTCTCAACGCGGGATCTCCGGCTGACACTGACATTCATCATAACGCGCATGCGCGGTTCAACTCTTCAATTCTTCGCTTAACGTAGGGCGATCGACTTGCGTTCTCGCCGCCCTCATCTTCTCCCTGACTTTCAGAACGATGAAGTACTCATAGACCGACTGCAGCGTCGCATACACCAAGCCCGGGTGTCCGTCGAGAAAGCCTCGACGAACGAAGTAAAGTAAAACGAATTTGATCACCGGGCGGCATGGAAGCTGGTAGAACAGGCGCTTTTGATGATAGCGGCGAGTCTGAAAATCGGCCGCAAACAGCGCCTTGGAAAGGCTGAACTTGTTGCCGTTCGCCTTATTGCGAAGAAACTGATCTGCTTCCAGCGAACTGTAGGCGTTATGCCGTGAAAGCCAGTGCGATAGCCCCTTGCTGAAAGGGAAGTGATCGAGATAGCCGTCGAGCCGGCCAGTCTTGCCATCCACCACGGTGACGGGATTGACGAGCCGTTCATAGTGGATATGCTCGGGTCTGAAAAGCCGAACGAAGTACGGTGAAGCCTGCACGTGCCTGAGCCACCTGTCATTGAAGAAGTCGCGGCGTCTAATCTGAAACGCCACCGCATCGCCGGCGTTCGAGACCGCCGTTTCAATCTCCGGCACGAGCAATGGGGGAACGCGCTCGTCGGCATCCAGATACAGCACCCATTCGTGCTTGAATGGGATGTTTTTCAATCCCCAGTTCTGGTGAGTGGACCAGTCGTCGAATGGTCTGGAGATCACGTTCGCGCATACCGAGCGGGCGTACGCGACGGTCCCGTCTGTGCTGAGCGAATCAAATACGTGGATGTCGTCGGACCACCCGATGACGGTCTCAAGACAACCAGGCAAATCCTGTTCTTCATTCTTCGTCAGCACTAGTACAGACACTTTGCTCATTGGGCTCTCCGTGCTTGACTCTAAGAGAAATCTTCCTTGCTGGCATGCCGGCATACACAGTCCACTCATCCAGCAGACTCCGCGTTACCACTGATCGCGCGCCTACAACCGCTCCCGGCGCGATATGAATGCCAGGGCAAACGAAGACTTCAGAGCACACCCACGCGTCCGATCCCACAATAATCGGCTTTGCAGTTAGCTGAAACGTCGGATGGTTGTAGTCGTGACTTCCTGTACAGAGCTGCGCGCCCTGCGAGATCGTGCAACGCTCACCTAACGTGATGCGTTCGATGGAATACAAGTTCACTCCATTGGCAACGCCTGTAAAGTCGCCGATCGAAAGATTCCATGGCGCCCAGATGCGCACACGCGGATAGACGTGAACACCTGCGCCTATAGTGGCCCCGAATAGTCGCAGAATCCAGCGACGCCACGCATGAAAGACACGCGGCGTCGGCACGAAAAAAACGATGTAGATGACGCCCCAAAGAACCCTCAGAAATCTGTTCGACAACGAAAATGAAGGTCCCTGTCTCGAATTCACGCCTTTCAGGATGATGCTGGGATGAACGCCTTCCCGGTTGATTGCATCTTCAGGCATAGACTCCTCTCTCAACGGACCATCGTAGCGTCCACACGGTTCAATACCCGCGGTTGGCGGAAAGCATCAAGCTTTTGGCGGGGTGCTGCCGGCAGCGTGCTGATTGACACATCGCATCCCCAGCAGCAGGAGCATCATAGTCGGATTCGCCCCACCTCCCGTCGGCAAGACTGACGTGGCAAGCAGCTGGACATTCGCGACACCGAAGAGGTTGAGGTTTTTGTCCACCACGCCATCGGCGGGGCAAGCACCCATGCGAGTCGAACCTGTCGGATGGAAGATGCCTTCTGCGTTATCGATGTTGGCCCAGATTTGCTGTGGCTGGATCGATTTCCATAAGCCAAGCGAGGCGAATTTGCTCGTTCTCCAAGTTCTTTTGAATAGTTCCGATGTCTCGATTACGTTTTCTTTGTCTTCCGTGGACAACCTCCAGTTGATCTCTGCGAGTGGCAAGCCGAAGCGGTCGCAGCACGTATCGCTGAGAGTGATACGATTGTTGGGAGATGGAAGCTGCTCAACCACCGCATGGACAATCAGGCGCGAGTGGGCGGGAAACAGTAGACGTTTGTTCACGAGCCTCCACCACATAGCGCGCGCAAGCCAGGGGGTATTCGCAATCAAATCGAAGATTACTCGTGGCGGCGGTGACTTACGACGCTGTACATTCCGGAATATCTCCCGTAGCACATCAAAGCCACCGGGTTTCTCAACCTCGAACCCGATGTGGCAGAAACCTGGCGGCAGATGCCGCCGCGCCTCCGCTTGTGGCGCTAGCTCGAAACGAATATTGCGCATTGAACCGGCGGCGCCGAATCGAAAGCCGACGATCTTATTTAGCAAAGCGCTTTCGGAGGCGACGATTTCCGCTACTTCTGCGGAAATATGATCCGTGAAGTTATGACCGAGCGCAGACGTAATGGCGGAGACGGCTCCATTGTTCTGACGGTCGATTAGCAATGCCAGACGGGTTGTTTCGATCGCGCCAGCGGCGACGATGAGCTTCCTCCCCGAAATAGCTAGCCTGTCACCATTTTGCGATACCGCTTCCAGTCGGACGCCTTCAGTCTGAGTTTTGATTTTGACGACATGGGCATTCAACCAGACCTGAAGGTTGGCTGCCGCAGCGACGTCAGCGTCCAACAACGCCGCTACATTGCGCTTCCGGAATTCTGGCCACTTGGCGAGACGATTGACATGGGTCCCACCGAGCTCGAACGGAAAGGAGACGTCGGAATACGGTCCCGGTTCCAGGGAGAATAGCCGCTCGACGTCACCGATGAAAGGGCTTAGTTCATCGAGTGAGATCGGCCAGTGGGCATTGCAGAGATCAGAGTTTTGGAAGGGAATGAGGGCACCGCCCCATCGCATCGAGGTACCGCCCAGGCATCGGAAACGTCCGTGCGAGGCACCCTTGTAGAACATCCCCTGCTGGACGACTTCATTGAGCGGATGCGTGTCCTCTTCCTGGCGCAATCCGCCGGTTTCCAGGCAGATGACGGTTGCGCCTGTCTTGCGCGCCAGTAGTACGCTGATCGGTAGGCCGACGGTTCCCGCGCCGATGACTATGAAATCGGCTGCCCGCGAAATCGCGCCCTGCCCGCCCAGGTCATTGAGCATCGGCCGTTTCCTCCACGAGCCGGGCATATTGCTGCAGCCTGGCCAACTGCTTCGTGCTCACGATGATTGCGCCATTGGTATTGCGAAGTAGTGCCCGACGCAGAACCTCTGTCACGGACAGCGGCGACCCCTCCTTGCGGGACGCGGAGACATAACCATAAGTGATCTGGAAGGGCTTGCGGTAGCAGGTCAGTACGTCAGCCTCGCGACCGGAGAGACTGTCGTGGACCTGAATGAAACGGGTCAGTTCCGAGCCGGCAGCGAGGAACGGTTCGACCTTATCCGTAGTTAGCGCGAGGCCGAAAGTACGGATTGTTCCGTCGCGTAGGAGACTCTCGAGCCATTTCAACCATTCATCAGTATTGAGCAGGGAAAGTTCAGGCTCGTGCAGCGCGTAGATGTCGATAGAGTCACGCTTCAGACGACGCAAACTGCCCTCGAGTGTTCTCTTCGCTCGGGCGACTGAAAAGTCCACCGTTGGACCCGAGATGGCCTTTATGAAGCGCCCTGTCGCCTTGCGAACAAAAACAGCGGCCCCGCTTTGCTCCTCGCCGCCGGGCGAATAGATACCGACTTTGGTGGTGACAGTGACCTCCGGTCGTGCTTTGAGAACGTGGCCAAGATCGCGCTCGGCCAAGCCAAAGCCATAGTAGGGGGCCGTGTCGAAATGGGTGAACCCGGCGTCCACCGCAGAGAATAATAGTCGTCGCCTTGCTTTTTCGGGGCCACTGTTGAAAAGACTGGCGGTGCCGAATATGAATCGCGAAAGTACGATGGGAGTCCCGGTCAACTGAACGCTTTGCACGATTAGCTCCCGCTAAATGCTCGTCAAGCCCGCGCCTTGAATTGAATGACGAGAATGTTCTACCCACGATCAGCGTTACCCCGACGTGAAAGGAATATAAGCGCCGCGCCCTGATGCCCCCCGGTCAAGACGGAAATTGGCAAGAAGTTGTCGGCTTTCGCCCACCGCGAGTGGGAAGAGACCGGCACCAGGCCTCCTGCGCCCACACGACTAGCGATCATATGTCCTGGCTGGCGAAGCCCATCTAGGCGAGGCACGACAAGCATTTGTCCGACCGGGCAATTGGATATCTGCGATCTTCGAATCAGGAAAGCGAACGCGCAGCTTTGACACAACGCGAATACGAATGCGACTGCGAGCAAGACACGGAACGATAGCCTCCATCAGAGTCCGAACGCATGGGTCGTACATTCCCGTGCCCAACGCAGACTTGATCTTCTTTTTCCCAAGATGTGGATTACTCAATGAAAGTGCTGATAATCTCGCTCAACTATGCCCCAGAGGTGACAGGGGTGGGAAAGTACTCCGCGGAGCTTGCGGAGTGGCTCGCATTACAGGGGCACACGATACGCGTGATAACCGCGTCTCCATACTATCCTGAGTGGCGCATCAAGGCTGGCTATAACGCGTTGACGTACTCGACTGAGCAAATCAACGACGTTTCCGTCATACGCGTTCCCTTCTGGTGCCCCAAGCGCCCGTCGGGTCTGAAGCGCGTGCTACATCTGATGAGCTTCGCGGTCTTCGCGAGTCCGGCCGCCCTATGGCAGATCGCGTGGCGTCCGCACGCCGTGTGGCTCGTAGAGCCACCTTTGTTCGCGTCTCCCGTCGCGTTGTTCGCCGCCCGCGTCGCCAGCGCCTCATGTTGGCTTCATGTACAGGACTACGAAGTCGACGCAGCGTTTCGACTGGGCATATTGAAAGGCCATGTCGCAAGAAAGCTGGCTTTGCGCGTGGAAAGATGGTTGATGTCACGCGCCGACGTCGTCTCGACACCCTCCGCAGCGATGACACGGCTCGCCGTGCAGAAGGGGGTCTCCTCGGAAAAAGCTTTCACCTTTCCCAACTGGGTCGATACTCAACACGCGCATCCAAACAGCACGGACAACCCCTATCGCGCGCAGCTCACCATCGGCCACGGAGCGCTGGTCGTCCTCTACTCAGGCAATCTCGGACTTAAGCAAGGTCTGGAAATCATTGTCGACGCTGCAAAGCTTCTCACGTGGCGCGCGGACATCATGTTCCTGATCTGTGGCGCTGGACCAGCAAAAGATGTCCTGCTCGAAAAGGCCCGTGACGTACCGAACGTCAAGTTTCTCGGGCTGCAACCTAAAGAGCGGTTCAATGAATTGCTATCGCTTGCGGACATACACGTCCTTCCACAGCTTGCGGGCGCCGCGGATCTCGTCATGCCTTCGAAGCTTGGCCCAATGCTGTCGAGCAGCCGACCGGTAATTGCGACTGCGAATGAAGGTACCGAGTTATGGAGCGTCATCAACTCGGTCGGCGTCGCAGTCGAGCCCGGCTCTTTCACGGCATTGTCACACGCCATCCTTCGTCTCGCCGACGACCCGTCGCTTCGTGAGCGCCTTGGCACCCTCGGACGGCAATACGCCGCATCCAATTTCTCGAAAGAAACGATTCTTCTCCAGTTTGAGGCACGGCTTCGCAGCTCAGTTCTCGGCAAACGAGACCTCGGAGACCGCGCGACGACGTAGGCCCACTTAACAGTCTTCGGATCCGGTGCTAGCGCAAATGAGCGAGATCCAGCTTGCTTCGTAAGCCTCACAAGGTATCCTAAGGAGGCAGGGATGAATTCAGAAGGGCTTAGTGCTGACCTTCCCGTAGACTGGACGGATGAGGAGTCGGAGTTCTTTATGCGTGCAGTGGAGGCGATCGCACTGGCCTACAAAGAACAGACCATCACGCTTGAAGAGGCCGGAGACCGGATTTGTATGGTTGCGGTCACGAGACTCGGTGAAGCCATGGGCATGAATGATTCAATCAGATATATTGGCCGGGACTAGATCTGAAGCGGCTTCGCCTTGCAGCGCTTTTCGTCCACCCAGACGTCGACACCTGGACTTTTGCAGACCTTCCCTACTAATTCACCAAGGTATGCGGCCAGTTGAACGCGCCGTAGTTTCATTAAGTCAAAACTTAGCCCTGTCCGGCCGATAAAGGTTGAAAGTAATTGGTGGGATTTTTTTTCACGCGGTAAGTTAGGCGTGTAACGATATTTACGTGGCACAACTCCTCATTATTTCGCCAGTTTATCTTGAAAGACTACTATATGAAGAATACGCTTGAACCAGGAATACCGATATATGGGAATCTCGCTGATTCGCATCAGGCGCAGACTCCCGATATCGTTATACGAAACGGGAAGTCGATGCTTTTATTACTATTTTCTTTCTGATTACCGGGGTTGCTGCCTATATTGCAGTGACGCCTCTGCTATTTTGAAGCGGACACCTTGCATCTCGACATTGAGGCAAGGCCGCTGCATTTTCCGCTGACAGTCGTTTTTATCGCGCGCCGCGACCCGGATGCCGGGCTTGCACCACCGCCCTTCGGCAACGTATTTTTCTCGCCTGAAACCTTGTCGATTAAAACGGCAAGGATAAATCTGAAAACGAGAAAATCGAAGTCCGATGACACATGGAAATCCTGTCTTCTTTCCGTGTGACGAATAGAAACCTGCCGAACTGGAGGCCGCATGACGCCAATCTTATCTGACGCGCTAGCACCGCTTGATTGTCCGAGACAGGACATTCGGTCTGTTCAGTGTTCGACAATCGTGAAGCACGTGGCGATTATTTTGTATGACGGATTTTCGTTGCTGGCCGCCGGTACGCTCGCCGAAGCTCTGCATGTCGCTAATGAATTACAATCGCAAAGTTCGAATCATTCCGTGACATATCGCGTGAACCTCATCTCGGCTCGCGGTGGAGGGGTTGCGTGCTCGTCATCGATGATGGTTTGGACAGAGCATTTTTCCACGCGCGATTTCGATCGTCTCGACAACCTCTTCATTCCCAGCGGAAGTGGTGTCGCGCACGCCTCCGTCGACGACAACCTCATTGATCTGTTGCGACTGGTTTGTGCAAGAGGCGTCAGCGTCACCGCGATCGGGAATGGGCACATGGTTTTGTCGGCTGCCGGCGTGGCGCGGTGCGATTGGCCTTCGATGAAGCATGATATCCGTCTCCGATCGTTATCCGCGAGCGCTGCGGAGCATGATCGCGATCAGGCTTTGGTGACCTCGCTCGCACTGCTCAAGATGGATCTGGGAGCGGAGTTGGCCGCGCGCGTGGCGGACCGTCTCGGCTCGGATGGCGGGCGTACATTGGCCCCCGCGTTCGAAGAGATGGATGCAAAGACGCTCGCCGAGAAAGCGCGTGCGTCGGCGCGTTGGATCGTCCAGAACTGCGCGAAGCCCATATCGGTGGGCGATGCGGCGCGCACGTCTTCGATGAGTGAGCGCAATTTCCTGCGTCTGTTCAAACGGGAGCTCGGTGTTACGCCTTCAAAGTACCTTCTTGGTGTGCGGCTCGATCTTACGTGCAAGCTGCTCGCCAACAGCGATCTTCCGGTGGACAAGATCGCTCGTAGAACCGGTCTTAGCAACGGAGAGAGACTGTCGAAGCTTTTCCGTAAAGAGCTCTCGATGTCGCCTACTGAGTTCCGGACGCAGAGTCGACGAAAGAGTTGACGTACGAACAGCAATCCAGATGCGCAAGTGGGGAGTCACGTCAAGCGCACCGGTGAACCGCCCCGGGAATCGTGGAGGCTGGTTGGTTTAAGTTAATGCGAGTTCGGCGACCGTTGTTTCAAGTTGCCGATAGTAGTTTGTATATGAACGTCTCCCGTTTGAGCAAGCTCTCTTGTGCGTAGACGGACAGGATGGGTTGCAGCTGTATATCCGGCCTTGCTGCAGCTGGTTCTTCCGCTGCGGGCCACTATGGAATCCGCTGACCCGCACCTCATTTTTCTCACGAGCTCGGAACTCCTGGAGCCATTCAGGTTTAGTGAATCACGGTCCGACCTGTGTTGCCATCACTCTCGATTCCCGACGCAACCTTCGACGCTCCACTTCAACAGGGTCAATTTCTTACGAGACGTTTCCCACTTCCGCTGGATGTATGCTCACGTATCCCTTCTGGTACGGACGATCATTGGCTAGTACCGCCCAGATCGTCCGCGCCATTCTGTTTGCCAGTGCGACAATCACCACGTTCGGATGCCACCGCTTTTTCAGCTGCTCGACCCACGCGCCTGGTTCTTTCGCATTTATCAACACCCTGCGTGCACCGTGGATTAGCAGCGCTCGCAAATATGTGCCGCCGCGCTTACTTATGCCGTGAAGGTTTACCTTGCCACCCGAACCGGTCTGCTTCGGCACCGACGCCCGTCCTTTAGCCGTAACTTCGCCGTACTCGGTTAGCAGTCCGCGCAAGCCGTTGGTTTGCATGGTCCGGAACTTCACAAGTTGCTCGCGCATGCGATGCAGCGCCAGCATTGCCTGCTGCATTTCAGTTTTCACCGCAACGGCCTTGCTAGGGCCTGTTCACGCTAATAACGGGCTTGCGAACGTGCCTTTCCGCGCGTAGTGCAAGGAGAGAGGAGCGCCGTTTGGCCGAGCCAAACAAGCGACGACCGACGCCGCAATACGCGCGGAAAGGCACGTTCCCCTGTTTTAAAAAAATCCTTCCCGGGGCTGGCCGCCAGAAGGGCCGA
>NZ_VZQP01000044.1:0-71847 GCF_014397655.1 Paraburkholderia sp. UCT31 | reverse complement strand
AAACGTAGTGGGGGCTGATGAGGCGCACCTCGATACCTGCCTCCTGGAAACGCCGCGCCCAGTGGTGGGCAGAGCCACAAGCTTCCATCGCGATCATCTGAGGACGCAAGGCCCGCACGGTTTCAATCAGAGCCGTTCGTGAAACCTTATTGCGATACACCGCCCGGCCGCGCGCATCGGCGCCGTGGAGTTGAAAGACACGCTTGGCGAGGTCAATGCCGAGAAGATCGATTTCCATGGTGTGCCTCCACATCGGTTCGTGAGAACGAGATGCTCAGTTTCCCCCGGAAGGTGCGTCGGGTCCATCTCAGTAGCAATGGTTCGGTCTGTCAGACCCTGCCATGGAAGAGGCACTCTATGACGTTCCGCTGTATCGCGAGTTCGCGGGTCTCGACGGCGGGATGGTTCGCTTGCCGGATGAAAGCACGATTCTCCGGTTCCGCCATCTGCTGGAAACGCACGGACTGGCGGTGCAAATGCTGGCGCTGGTCAATGAAATCCTGACGGAGAAAGGCCTGATGCTCAAGGCTGGATCGGCAGTCGACGCCACTCTGATTGCCGCGCCCAGTTCGACAAAGAATGGCTCCGGCACGCGTGATCCGGAAATGCAATCAACGCAGAAAGGTGGCAACTGGTACTTCGGGATGAAGATGCATATCGGCGTGGACGCCGACTCGGGCCTGGTCCATACGGTCCTCGGAACGGCGGCCAATGTTCACGACATCAACGTAGCCCAGGCATTGCTGCATGGTAAAGAAACGGATGTGTACGCGGACGCCGGATATCAGGGTATCGAAAAGCGTTGTGAGGCTGACGCGGTTCGTTGGCATGTTGCAATGCGACCGGCAAAGCGCAGGAAACTGGATCTGAGTGATTCGGTGGACGCGATATACGATCAGATCGAACGCCTGAAGGCGGGTATTCGAGCCAAGGTCGAACACCCGTTTCGCATCCTCAAGCAGCAGTTCGGTTACATGAAGACCCGCTATCGTGGTTTGATGAAGAACACCGCCCAGATCACTACGCTGTTTGCTTTGGGCAATTTATGGATGGCGCGTAGAGCTTTGCGCAAAGCTTGAAACACCGAGCCGATAAAGTCCGTATGTCTGGTTGAAGCGCTCCGGCGCGCGAAAAAAGCCCCGGCGATTGACTTGCCAGCAAAGATCTGAACGCAGAGGCCGCGCTGGATGTGAAAGATAACGCTTGCAAAGAGGGTTGTGCAGACCTTCCTTAACCACCCGAGCTCGCCGTTCATTGTCTAATGCCGGCCTGCCCGAAAGACATGCTCCCGACGCCCCCATCCCGGAACTCGCACGATACGCTTCACCTCGGCGCCGTGCGCGCCGTGCGGAGCGCACGAATAGCATGCCAGGTAACAATTGGGTCGAAAACCAGATCCGTCCATGGGCAACGGGGCGTTCATTGTGCATTTCCTTCTGAAACCTCGATAAACATTGGGATCTGCCCTTCGACATCGTTGCGACACGGGCGATACTTGCGCGCCAGTGCTGCGGTAACCGCTTCGCTGTGCAGATCGATCGCACGAATCTGCCATGGGGCATCAGGCACGACCTGCTCCGCAGGCAGAATCCGATCGTTGATCAGACGCCGGATCATGTAGTGAGTGACACCAAGCTCCTTCGCTGCCTCAGACATCGTCAGCCAGTCGCCATCCTTATCTGCCGACTTGTAGGCGTGGATATCGCGGACATGCCGTACAGAGCTGACACGATGTGCGGTCCAGGTCTTGCCCTGTCCTATGCGTATTCCCATGCGGTTCAGTGACGCAGCAATGTCCTGGTCGGACCATCGGGTTACCATGCTGCGAATAACCGCGAGCGCTTCGTCTGACGTACTGCAGCCATGCTCGCCAGTTCGCGGCCTGCGAATCCGTAGCCGGGAATGTTGACCGCCTTGCCAGTGGATCGTCAGAATGATTTCGCGTGTAGCCTCATCGACGTCGGCAACGATATCGACGATGAGCGCGCGAACGAGCTGTTGACGTGTGCGCATGGCGACGCCCGGTGCATTCCACGCAGCATGAAGATCTTCGGCGAGCTTCGTAAAGTCAGGCAGGGGAGCCTGCGCCTTTGGTGCAGTCACCGTCTCCACGCGCGTCTGGCAGGCCTGTACACGACGTAATGCCGCTTCCCAGTTCTTCTCCAGCTGCGCGGCAATCAGGCGGTTCTCGGGATCACAGGCGGCGTAGCGCCGCTCAGCCCAGCGTGGCCTCGTACCGGGCCTGCTGCAGTTCGAGTTCCACGATCCGTTGCTGCTCGTTCAGGGTATCCATGTGCATTTGCTCAGCCTGTTGGGCCGCTTCGATCGCCAATGGCTCCACGACGCGCAGAAGCTCCTTGCTGACAGTCGCATCGATACGGGAACCACCGAACCTCATACATCGCGCTGACGTGTCGAAGCGGTCACACCGGTACACGGCCTGCGGGATACGTCCAGCGTAGGCCACCGACAGGCGACGTCCACAGCGTGCGCAGGCAAGCAGGCCAGCGAGCAGCGCGCGGCCACCACGACCGGATTTTACGTCGCCCGCCTTGCCGTAAGCATTTGTCGCGAGCTTCTTCTGGTTGCGTTCAAACTCCGCCCAGTCGATGTAGCCTTCGGCTTTGCCGGGGGTCACTTAATTCTCGGTTCGCCGAGAACCATCGCTGAACAGATCGCGGCATCGAGCATCCATGCCGCGATCATCCTGATTACACCGGCGTCCGCCTCCACATGGACGACCTGACCTCCGCCGCGACGCTCGATGTCTTTAACCTTGACGCGACGCCCATACAGCGGATGCCAGCGATAATGAATCTCGACTTCCTGCCCGATATGGGCAGAATGAACGGGAAATTGCCATCGGCAGGGGCAACTGGTTGTTCGCCGGGTCGCTGCGCGCTGGCCAACGTGCGGCCGCAATCATGAGCCTTATCCGCTCAGCGCAACTCAACGGTCACGAACCCCACGCATATCTGAAAGACATCCTGACACGGCTGCCCACCCACAGGGCAAGCGACATCGCCGCATTGCTACCACATAACTGCCAGCCTCTTACCGCTGTAGCCTGATTCACCGTTCGTCAAGGTGGGTTCGCCAGCCGCTTACGTTGTATCGGCGATCGAGCGACTGCTTGCTGTCGGCGGAGCCGCCATTCGAAGGTCCGAACGGCGGGAAGACCGAATGACGCTTGGTGGCCGACATGGGGCCGATGGCAATTACAGCGGGATAAAGACGGATTGCGGACGGGATGCTTGCCGCCGCAATCTGCAGCCTTGTTGGCACCGCAAAACTCAACGGCATCGATCCTGAGGCGTATCTGTGCTTTGTGCTCGCACGCATCGCCGACCATGCGATTAACCGCATCGACGAACTCGCACCGGGGGTCGTGGCCGATCAGCTCAACACGGCAGCCTGAAGATCGCGATCTCCAGTCAAGACGTCGCCGGCGCCATGCTTACATAAACCAGAGGCGGCACGAAATGGTCGGAGGGATTATAGACGCGGCGCAGCCGCCGGACGATGGCTTCTGTAAGGAACCAGACAAGCACGTTCCCACTGCGAAAGCAATCACTCTTCTGGTTCAGTCATTTCGTGTGGCCAATGCTCTGGGCGTTTCACATCCTTGGGAAGTCTTGTCCGCTCATCCCCCGTCGCATTTTCAAGGACAGCGATGTATGCGTCGAGGCCTTTTGCGTCTTCAAGATCGGCGCCCCAAAGATTGGCGAACTCAAGTTTGGCATCTCCGAAATGGGCGAGCAGAAGATAGGCCTCAGTGAAATCGGCGCCCTTAAGATTGGCATGGCGGAAATTGGCGCCCTGAAGATCACGCGTCGGTACATGGCGTCCTGCCTCGCGTGAAGCGGTCGTCTTCAAGTCTGCGAGCGTCTCCCGTATTGGCTCACCGATCGGAGTCCTTGCATGAACGTCTGCGCTCGATACCCGCATGCAGTAGTGGCCCCTTGTCACGAGAAGGGTGCTGACGCATTTCCTTCGGTGATAAGTGACTGAATAATCGGCATATTCTCCGGAGACGAACTGGATGCCTTGAAGTTGACGGCTTTCGTGGCACGAGCGGGACAGAATTCCTTCGTTCTACGCCGGTTGCCCATTGCCCCTACACCCACTGCCGATGGCAAGTGCGAAGCTCGCTTCGCCTCAACCCGATCATCTTTCTTCAAATGCGAAGCGAGCTTCGCAGCGCCCGGCTTACCTTCCGTATCAGACGGGCAAGTGCTCATGGCATACGAGTTGCAAACAAAGGAGCGTGACCCGAACGACCAGACTTGCGCCTGCAGCGCAAATTTCGCGTGCGGGCCCGCAATCAAAGGAGCACGCCATGGAAAACCTTCTCGTCGCGTATAGCCCCGAACAGGAGGTGTTCGGGGCAAGTGCAGCCACCGCAGACCGCGCGCGTCAGTCTTCTGAGCGGCTGGACGAGGATGCTGAAATGGAACTCGCGCTTGCTGCACTGGAAGTGACCGATGAGCAAAGCCTGAACGCGTTCCTGCGGCATCTCATCGAGCGGGTATCCCGTGCCGTCGGACGGCGGCCAATGCAGGCGGTAGGCAATGCGCTTGTCGATCTTCTCTCGCACACCGCTCGCTGCGTGCTGCCCGTCGCGGTGCGCCGCGCCGGCCCGGATGGTGCGCTGGTTCCCGCTGCGATGCAACGCGCCGGTGCGGTCGAGAAGGCCGCGCATGTCTTTCCGGGCGAACTGGAAGGGCTCAGTCAGGAAGATAAGGAGTTCGAAGTAAGCAGGCAGTTCGTCCGGCTCGCATCGGATGCGGTGAGGCATGTCAGCCTCGCGCCGGGTGCAAGTCCGCGTGACGTTGCCGCTGCAGCCTTGGCCCGCTCCGCCACGCACCAGGCGCCGGGCCTCTTGAGAACGGCGCGCGCGAGCGCGTCGCTTCGTTGTGGTCTCGCCGACATGCATCAGCGGCATACGGCGGCGGGCCCCGGCAGTGGCGGCCGCTGGGTTCGGCACGGCCGCACGATCATCGTCGCTGACTGCTGATTCCGGTTGTGACAGGCAGGCGGCACGCGTTTGCGTTCCACTTATTACGAGGGCTTCATCATGCACGACATCGACCGTACCCAAATGGAATTCAACCCTGCGTTCGGAAATTCTGGAGGCAGATCCTACGAATTCGGAGAGCAGGAGTCGAGCGGAGAGGCTTTCGAAACCTTCGAGACCTCCGAAACCTTCGGCGAGACGATCCTGAGCGAAGCCCAGGAGATGGAACTGGCCAGCGAACTGCTCAGAGTCAACAACGAAGCCGAACTCGAGCAGTTTCTCGGCAATGTGTTCAAGAGCGTTGCCAATGTCGCAGGCGGCATTATCCGCTCGCCGATTGGCAAGGCAGTCGGTGGTGTGCTCAAAGGTGTGGCAAAAAAGGCGCTCCCTCTCGCGGGCGGCGCGCTTGGGGGCTTTTTCGGCGGCCCGCTTGGGGCATCGATTGGCAGCGGTCTCGCGTCGGCGGCGGGTAACGCGCTCGGTCTCGAGGCGGAGATGCTCGAACAGGAAGACCGCGAATTCGAAGGCGCCAAACAATTCGTGCGGGTGGCGGCGGACACGATTCACCGTGCTGCGACGGCCCCGGCATCGTCCGATCCGCACGCGGCCGCGCAAGCCGCAGCGATCGAGTCGGTGCGGCGCCTCGCTCCGGGATTGCTAAGCGGTGGCTCGCCAGGCGGCGCGCCGGTTCGCGCAGGTGTGCCGGCGACGGGACATTGGACGCGTCGCGGCAACAAGATCGTGCTACACGGCGTTTGAGGCGTGCGAGGGGCCATGTTCATCTCAGACTTCGCCGCGTGGACGCTGGAGCAGGAAGCGCGGGCTCTTCTCGCGAGACTCGGACGGGTGAAACCGTTCGCGCTTCTGGAGCCGATGGTGCCCGCTGCCGCGCTCCTGCCAGGCGCGCAGACCGCGATCGAACGCTTCCTGATGGAAGGGCGCGTCAACTTGCGCAAGCTCGTGCGCGGCTACATCGAGTGGCTGCGCAGCGGACGGCCCCGCGGGGTGAGTGCGGCTGAAGCGCAGCACCGCTTCACGATTCTGCGGCTCAAGTTCAACGCGGTGCTCACACAGTTCGACATGTTTTACGACGTGATCTCGCAACGCTGCGAGGACGAGACGGGGGTGTGGCTGTCTGGGTTGGATGTCGTGTCGGCGGACGCGGTCGCATTACCGGGTGGCTACTATGAACCGCCACCCATCATCTGCTACCTCGATCGCGGGATTGGCGCGGCGATCCGCCGGGCACGCACGCGTCTGCCCGGTGGTGGATCGAATCCTGTCGCGATTATCCGGGTGCCGCGGGAACGCATGGTGGGCAGTGGCGTTGCTTCATCGCTCATTCATGAAGTCGGCCATCAGGCGGCGGCACTGCTCGATCTCACTGCATCGCTGCGTCAGGTGCTACAGAGTCTGCAACGCGGCAATGCGCGTGATGCGGACCTCTGGTACCTTTGGGAGCGTTGGATCGCGGAAATTGTCGCCGATCTGTGGTCGGTTGCCCGCGTCGGCATCGGTTCGACGCAGGGGCTGATGGCCGTCGTTGGTCTGCCGCGGCCATTCGTGTTCCGTCTGAGCGTCGACGACCCGCACCCCGTGCCGTGGATCCGTGTGCAGTTGAGCTGTGCGATGGGCGCGGAGCTCTATCCGCATCCCCAGTGGGCTCGCCTCGCGCAGTTGTGGGAGTCGTTCTATCCGGTCTCGACGGTCGAGGCTGATCGCCGTCTGCTTCTAGCGCGTTTGCAGGCGAGTATTCCGGCATTCGTCGCGCTCCTCGTCGATCACCGGCCTCCTTCGTTGCGCGGGCTGTCGTTGCGGGAAGCACTGGGAGTCGAGAAGCGGCAGCCTGCGCGGCTCGCGGCGTTGTACCGGAGTTGGTGCAGCACGCCTGGCGACGCATATCGCGCAGCACCGACGCTGGTGTTCGCCGTGATCGGACAGGCGCGCGCAGACGGTCTGCTTAGCCCCGAAGGAGAGAGCCACCTGCTCGCAAAACTGCTCACGCATTGGGCGCTCAAAAGCACGCTGGATGCTGCCGCTTCCTGTGCGGCGTCCACCACGTAGGATCACGTAGAGATAGCTCACCGGCGCAGTATCTGACCATTAAATAGCATGACTGATTAATTGTGAAGAGGTGTGACATGGAACAAACTCAAGGTCGGTGTGGTTCAACGGCACACGTGGTGGAGGTTTGGGTGCATGACGGCAGTCAGGAGTGCCGGCCATTCGTCGATGCCACGGTGGGTCTATATGAGCGGCCGGGTTCGGAAGCGACCAATCATCAGGATACGCAGGGAAGCCTGCAGCGGTTTCCTCATTCGGACGACGTGCTTATCTCGCAGGGGAGGACCGATGGGCATGGCCGATGCCGACTGAAAATGGGGACGTTCAATGAGAGCAGCGAATATCACGTCGTGTACGAGCATCATCCGTGCACACACGAACGGGTCGATCAAGAGAAGAAAGAGCCCATTGAACTGATTCCGGACGTGCAACCCAAGATCATCATGAGCATGCTCGATCCCAAGGGGCCAAACGTTCCACCGGGGATCGTACGCGTGGGCGATCAGGTCACGCTCGAGGCGCAATGCGGAGATCACGACATCAGTAAATGGTGTGTCGAGTGGCCCGAGGGAGTGAGTTACGCGCAGGACTCGAAAGCGCATGCCAACATGGTAGTCAGGCACCCGGGCCGTCAGCGGCTCGACGTGACGTTTCTGTTCCCGTATCTACCCGATTTCGAACCGTCGAAAGGGGGACACGTGCTCGACGCCGCGACACCTCCGCCAGCGAAGCTGTTCGTGGGAGTGGAATACCACGCCGACGAAACGCCCCGCCTGAGGATCCACGGCGACATCAACACGCGCCTCGACCGCACCGTCACCGAGTTTACGAGTGACGTCGCCTTCTGGACCGGCATCCAGAACTGTACGAACGCACTCTCGTTCGACACCTATCAGTCGTTCATGTCGTACCTCTTCGATGGCGAGAACACGCAGCCTGCTGCATCCGGTTTTGAACAGCATCGTTTTCCTGCCAAGCGCGATACTTACCGCGGTCTGCTCACGCGGCGCGCGCTGCCGTTCACCGATACCGACGCATACAGGATTCTGAAGGCTGCGACCGAGGCGTTCGTCATGGTCAACTGCGGTGTGCTGCGCCATGATCCCGCGTTCGACCGGGGTTGCGACGACTCCTGGCTCGAACGGCGCGGCATTCCGGTACCCGGTACGAGCCTGTTGCCTATATACAAGGACCACTATATGCAGCGCGTGAACGGCATATCCGCGCTGCCGTATCTCGCGATCATCCGCTCCAAGCTGCCTGACGTCCGTCTGCGCAGTTTCCCGAACAGTCCCGGCGCGGACATGTACGACGAAGAGAACTACGCGATCATGCAGCAGAAGTTGCGCGACCCGTGTCTGCTGGAACTGCTCTGGTCGTACTGGCACGAAGAAGGCATGACGACACAGACCGTGAAGGCGGTGGAGCGCCGCTTCCAGAACGTCAGATCGGTCGAAACGCCGGATCCGCTTGCCAACCTGGAGATGGATCCGCTGCGCCCGCTCGCCACCCTGATGTTCGGTCACTGCCAGGATGAACAGCACCGGCTGACGGTAGTCGTGCGCAACTACGAATACGATCACCAATACGGTCTGCGTCTGCAAGGCAAGGCCGTGCAGGACATCCGGCCGGCCGATTCACGTTCGAAGTTCATCGAGGCCTTTCACAACCTCCTGCGGCTTTGCGCCGCGTTCTACAGGCAGGACGACGACACCACCGTCAAAGCCGATGCTTTCCCCGTACTGAATGCGCTCAAAGAGGTGCATCTGATTCTGTCGCAGGCTTCGAGCAACGGGTTCGGCGATCTGCCGTCGACCGCGCGCATCGAGATGCTGATGGAGCAATGGCTGCTTGCGCGCCCTGAGTTCAGGGAGTATCTGCCCACGCGGATCATGGTCGCGTATCCGGAGGCGTGGATGGATCGCGTCGATGCGATGAAGAAGCTGCAAGGCTGGACCGACACCAGCGTGCTGCACTTTCACAATCTCGGCGTGTTCGGCGAACAGATTCTGCTGTCGATTCGCTGGGGCGCGTGGAGCCCGATTTTCGAGCCAGTGCAGGCTTTCAACTGGGCGCGCTTCTGGCGCCCGCAGATCCAGGGGTACACGCATGCGTATCGCGCTGCCACCGGCGTCGACCTGACGGCGGAGCCCGGCGATGCGAAGCTGGACGCGATGATGCCCTCCGTGCTGCTGCAAAAACGCCTGGCTCTGCAGGAGCGCGCGGCTTGACCGGCGGCGTGCCCAGCACCCACACCTGCGAAGGCAACTGAAACGACCTGACGGATGAGTTTCACCATGCTCGACTTCACTTCCGCCCTGTATCTCGGCCTGAGGCATCCCACGGTGTCGCTTTGTCCATGGGACGAACTGAGTCTCGGCAAGCCGATGGTGCTCGAGGAGCCGCCATTGAGCGACGCTGTCGCGGCAGGGCTTGCGCAACTGCAGGGCTGTGAGGCCTCGACCATGCTGCCGTCCACGCTGCACCTCTTCTGGGATCTGTTGGGCATGCTGGGCGCCGGGCGTATCGCGATCCTGCTCGACGCGAGCACGTATCCCATCGCACGGTGGGGCGTCGAGCGCGCGGCCGCCCGCGGCACCCCGGTCGAGCAGTTTGCGCACCATGATGTCGAGGCGCTTACACGACGGGCGCGGCATTGGCTGCGCGAGGGACGCCGTCCCGTCATCGTGGCGGACGGTTACTGTCCGTCGTGTGGCAAGGTCACGCCGGTTGCAGCCTACGCGCAGATCGCGCGCCAAACGGGCGGTCAACTCGTCCTCGACGACACGCAGGCGCTCGGCGTGCTCGGTGCGAATCCTGATGCCCATGATGTACTCGGATGTGGCGGCGGCGGCTCATTGTGCTGGCATGGTGTGCGTGGACCACACATCCTTGTCGGTGCATCCCTTGCGAAGGCTTTCGGTGCACCTGTCGCGGTACTCTCGGGAAGCGCGGAAAAAGTCGACTGGTTTCGCCGTCGCAGCGAGACCCGGATTCACTGCAGCCCGCCGTCGGTGGCGGTGCTTCGTGCGGCTTCGCGAGCACTTGCGATCAACAGGGAAAAGGGCGATGCGATACGCAGGAGGCTGGTCGCACTTGTCATGCGGCTGAGGGACTGTTTCGCCCGTGTGGGACTCATCGCGACGGGAGCGTTGCCGTTCCCCATGCAGTCATTCAAGGCGATGTGCGGCCGCAATGTCGAAGCGCTGCATGACGGCTTTCGGGCAAGTGGCGTGCGAATGCTGCTCACGAAAGTCTGCCGGTCTCAGGAACTGCGTCTTGGCGCAATCGTGACAGCGGCGCACAGCAAAGCCGATATCGATTTCACGGCACGTGCCGCTGCCCAACTGGACGATGCCGGACACAGTGTGTCCGGCCTTTGCGGAGAAGCGATATGGATCAGATGATGAGGTTCGGCGAGATGCCGCACGGAGGTTCTCCGTATGGTCAGTCACGAAGCATGGAATTCGAACAGGAAGCCGGCCGGAGCGGCCGGACGCCGACGCATCACGCGTCGGGTTCGCACCTGAAGACTGGCTTGGGCTCGGGCATGCACGGAGGCGCGCGCCACACATCCACCCAGCAGAATCGTATGCGAACGACGTCAATGGCAAACGTCAGGCAAGCCGGCTCTCAGAAAGGCGTGGCGGCCCGTGGTGGCGCAAACTTGCAGAAAAGCCCGAGCCTGACTGCGCGCCGTGCGCTGCCAGGTCTCGCAGGCCATGCCGGCCAGCGAACCGCGAAAGGCACGGCATTCTCTGCGCACGGCGGACTAAAGGGCGCGCAAGCTCTGGGCAACACGCGCATGCAGAGCAGGATGCCGCAGTACAGACAGTTGGGAGCGCAAGGCAAGACGAGCCCAGGCGGCACAGGCAAATTTCAAAGAGGGATGGGCCAGGGCTCGACAGGTAACGCGCGATTCAGGATCGGCCAGGGCGCGACAGGCCCAACGCAAACAGGGACGTTCCCGGGCGGGACAAACAGATGGCAAAACCAGCCTCGTCGATACGCCTCGCCCCCAACGTGGGGACAACCTGGCGCAGGTCAGGGAGCGGGTGGGTGGCCACCCGGAAGCAGTGGTGCGGCACCCGGCCCAGGCGGCTTTCGACATGGCCACCGACATCATTACTGGCCGGGCTGGCGCGGAATCGATGGCGGATTTACCTCGTGGCAGGGTCCCGGCGGCGGCTTCGGTTCGCAAGGATCGGAAGATGTGCGGTGGGCCCAGGACTGCCTGAATCAGGTCATGTCGACGAATCTTCCCCTCGACGGTGTCATGCAGGCATCCGTGCGCAGCCTGATCCGCAGCTTCCAGAAGAGCCAGGGCATCCGACCGAGCGGGATCCTCGGACCGGATACGCGCGAGGCCTTGCAGCAGGCCTGCGCCTCGGCCGGGGACGGCGCACCCGACGGCAACGGCGCGTCCGACGGAAACGGCGACGCAGATGACGGCGGCAACGGAGGGGACGGTGGCAGTGGGGGCGATGGAGGCGCCGGCGGTGACGGTGGCGAGTTCGAACGGGAGTTTCAACCCCACGCTTTTGGGCTTACGGGGCCCCGTGCTGACATGCACGCTTTCACCTGCAGATGTCCTCGGTGCATGTCTGGCGGTCGGTCCACTTTCCAGCAGTCCTTCCCTGGTGTCGTACCCGCCACGTCCGGTGCACCCGGCGTTGGACCGTTCGAAACGGGTGCCTTCGAGGCAGAAGCCTACGAACAGGAGGCCTATGAGCAGGAAAACCATGACGCCGGCGGCAAGCCGGCCGTCGGCGGAGGAGCCGAGTTTCTACAGGGTGCGAAACAGGACGGGCGATCATCGGGGCGATGGGTGCGGCATGGACGCGTAATCGTCGTGGTGGGCGCATAGCCACCCAAAATGCCGCCCTCCCACTGGCGCATCGATCTACTCACACCGGTCCACAATCGTGCGCATGCCACGCATCGACTCAGCCATTGCTTGCGCTCGCGCGGCGAGGCGGCGCTTCGTCGCTGAACTCGCGGAGTTCGTGGGATTTGCCAGCGTCAGTGCACAACCGGCGCGTGCACCTGCCGTGACGCGCTGCGCTGAATGGCTGGCCGCGCACCTGCGTGAAGCCGGTATGGAGGAGGTCCGTGTTACTCCCACGGCAGGGCATCCGATAGTGACTGCAAACTGGCTGCATAGACCGCACGCGCCAACCCTGCTGATCTACGGGCACTACGATGTGCAACCCGCTGACCCTGAACGCGAGTGGCGTTCGCCGCCGTTTTCGCCAGAGGTACGCGGAGGCCATTTATACGGCAGAGGGACATCCGACGACAAGGGGCAGATGTTCGCGCACGTGAAGGCGCTCGAAAGCTGGCTTCGCGCGGCGGACGCATTGCCGGTCAACGTGCGTTGCCTCTTCGAAGGGGAAGAGGAGACCGGAAGCACCCACCTAGGTGAATTCATGCGTATGTATTCGCATGCTGTTGCAGCGGATGTTGCGGTGGTATCGGACAGTTGGGTGCTGGCAGCAGATCGACCGGCTATCGTTGAGTCCCTGCGGGGCGCGCTCGGCGTCGAGGTAGAACTGCGCGGCGCACCTCGCGACCTCCACGCGGGCAATTTCGGCGGCGCTGTATATAACCCGCTGAAGGCCCTGAGCGAATTGCTCGCGGGCCTGCATGACCGGCACGGCCGGATTGCGGTCGACGGCATCTACGATCGCGTCCGCGAGTTCACGCCACAAGCGCGCGCGTACATGAGCCGCTCTGGCCCCACCGATGCCGAATTGCTGGACGCAATGAGGGTGTCGCGAGGCTGGGGGGAAGAAGGCTACTCGCTTTACGAGCGCATCACGATACGTCCGGCGTTGATCCTGTCGGGCATCGACGGTGGCTATACAGGGCCGGGCGCCAAAGCGATCCTGCCTGCGCGCGCAATGGCGCGGATCGATCTGCGGCTCGTGCCGGACCAGGACCCGTATCAGGTTGAACATCTTCTGACGGCACACATCCGGCGCAACGTGCCGCAGGGCATGCGGGTCGTGACGCGAACCACCATGCGTGCGCATCCGTTCGTGATGTCGCGCGACGCTCCGGGTGTCAGTGCGGCTCGAGCGGCATACCAAGGGGGCTACGGCATCGATCCCGTGTTTTTGCGTTTGGGCGGCACCGTTCCGATCGCTCACATGCTGACCTGTCGCGGCGTGCCACTTGTGATGATGGGCTTCGCACTGCCCGATGATGCGATGCACTCGCTCGACGAGCGGTTTAGCCTTGCCGGTTATTTTCGCGGCATCGAGACGAGCATTCACTTCATGTCCATGCTCGCCACCCGCTGCGCCGGCGCAAATGCGGATACACGATCTGATCCGCTTTTGGAGGCTGCGCCATGATTATCGATTGCCATTGCCACGCGGGTCTGGGCGACGGTCTGACCGGCCCCTGGGACACGTCCGCGTCGCTTGACGCCTACTTGCGTCGCGCAGCGAAGGCGGGTATTCGCCGCACGGTTCTGTTCGCCGCATTTCACAGCGACTATGCGTTCGCCAACCGGGAGGTTGCGCGCATCGTTGCGAGCCAGCCGGACCGGTTCTACGGGTTTGCATTCGTTCATGCCGAACGCGACCGCGGCCGCGTTTCGGATATGGTTCGCGTCGCTGTTCAGCAGTACGGGTTCGTCGGAATCAAGGTGCACCGGCATGATGCACGCATCAGCCGGGAGATCTGCGACGCCGCGCGTCTATTCCATTTGCCCGTGTTGTACGACCCGGTGGGAGAAACGAGTGTGTGCGAGCTGCTCGCAGAACAGTACCCCGACGTCGCGTTCATCATTGCCCACCTCGGCAGCTTCGCCGATGACTGGCACGCACAGCTCGCGATGATCGATCATCTGGTGAGGCATGCAAACATTTTCGCGGACACTTCCGGCGTGCGGCGATACGACCTGCTCGAACAGGCGGTACACCGGGCCGGTGCCAGCAAGCTGCTGTTTGGTACCGACGGCCCCTGGCTGCATCCGGGTGTGGAGCTTGCCAAGGTGCAGGCGCTGGAAATCGGGCGTGCCGACAAGGCGATGATCATGGGAGGCAACTTCCTGCGGCTGATTCGCGGCGTGCAGCGATATCCCCGGAAGCTTGGCGTGTCGGCTCGCCCGAACAGGTTGCCGGAGGTGTTGCCTGATTGGTGGGCGGTGCGGGCCTGAACATGCGGTTGACTGCGCTCGTTTTACTGTCGCGAGTCGGCGGGACCTGGCACAGAATGTTCCACCGGCATTCAGGCTGTTCCAGCACGATTGGCGCGCCGCATTTGCAAAGCCCGGTCGGTCACGCCGAGTCTGCACGCAGCGCGATGCAGGTTTTGCTGCTCGAGGTCGATAGCGGCATCCACCGCGGTTTCGGTCGCCGCCTGGCCGATTTCCTTCAGGCCGATACCGAGTTGCACGGCGTGACGGATGGCGGAATTGAACGTGATGTCGGGCCAACTCGTCGCGGCAAGGGACGCGCATGGCCGCTCCTCTTCTGGAACATTTCCCACCGTGATGGGACCCGGCCCCGTATGTCTATGCAGTAGCCGCGTGACGACGCGACGCAGATCCCGCACGTTGCCGGGGTAGTCGCGTGCTAGCAGATATTCGCGCACGGAATCGTCGAACTCGGGTGCCGGCTCCTTGCGTTCGTTGTTGCTCCATTCGCTCGAGACGAAATGCCGTGCAAGCGCCGGGATGTCGGCTCGTCGTTCGCGCAATGAGGGCGTGCGGCAGATCCATCCGGCGATGCGAAAGTAGAGGTCTCTGCGAAACGTTCCATCAACCATGCCCGTGTCCAGATCGCGATTGGTTGCGCACACGAGACGAAAGTCCGTATGCTGCCATGTGTTGCTGCCCACACGCTTGTACTTGTGTTCCTGGATCACACGCAGGAGTCGAGCCTGCAGGGGCGGAGGCAGTTCACCGATCTCGTCGAGAAAAAGGGTGCCACCGTTGGCTAACTCGAACGCCCCCTCTCGTTGACACACGGCGCCGGTGAAAGCGCCCCGCTCATGTCCGAACAGCTCGCTGCCGGACAACTCGGCACTGATCGTCGTGCAGTCCACGATCACCATCTCGTGACGTGGGTTGTTCGGCGAGAGATCGTGAATGAGTCGCGCGATGAGTTCCTTGCCGGTGCCGCTCTCGCCGTTGATGAGCACAGAGCTTCGCGTGAACGCTGCGACTTCCACGACCTGTCTGACGAGCGAGCGCCAAACATCGCTCGTGCCGATCAGCGAATTACTGACGCGTGGGGAATCAACCAGATTCTGCACGGCGAGCCATCGTCCGAGGCGAGCCGATACCTGCAGTGCATCGCGCGGAAGTTGCGGCCATACGAGGACGTCGGCGGCGCCCGCTCGCAACAGGTCCCACTGAATGGGCGTGGCGATGGCCGGAGCCACCATCGCGATCACGAGGACCGCCGCGTTGCGGCTCGCGCTTCGCAGGGACTCGAGTGTTTCGTCGTCGTAGGCGTCAAACACGAACAGGCCCGTTCCAGTGGGCGGCGATGGCATGCAATCAGTTTCGATGCCCGTACACCGCAGCATCGCTGAAAGCGTTTGCCTCACATCGGCACTGACGTGCCGGGCGAAGCGAACCCATACGCGCAGTGTCTGGTTGGCGGAAGGTGACTCGTTCACAAACGTCACAATTAGGACTCCCGCGCCGTCGCATGAAAGCATAATCCAGGACGGGCGCACTGCGATGTTCGTTGCTTCGGTGGGTCAACGCTTTGCGTCTCGAGTCAGTTTTTTATAGGCGAAAAACCCACTTGCGACAAGGACCCCGCAGAGCGTGAAAGTCTTCGCCGCAACGCTAACGTAGTATCTGCTCAATTCTGGATCGAGAATTGCGCAAGCCCTCACCTTGGCATAGAAGCTTCAATGACAGGTCTCCTGAATTTCCGTGAGTCAGGAAGGTTTCCCCGTTTCGAGCGAGAGGTGAGTGATGACATTGCCTGAACAGTTTGCGTCGAAGGCCGAATCGATGGTTAGCAATCTTTTGCAGACCGATCATCAGCATATCGAACATGGTACTCAATCAGGCCATTAGCAGGCGAGGAGAAATCTATGGCCACGTCTGTCCGCAACCTTGGCATCTACGATCTACTCGCGCCGGACTTCCTCGCCGGGCCCACTTTCCCGGACCACATCGATAAGTACCTTTCGATCCTGGCTGTCTCCTCGCTCCCGCGGGCGAGCGATGACGACGGCGTCCTCTACACGGGCACGATCTACTTCCTCACCGGTCTCGGTGATCCTCCGCCAGTGACGCAACGTAAGGACCCGAGCGGCGCCTTATTCGAGTGGAGCGATGTCAATTTCCAGTTCGTGTTCTTGACCGAGCTCTACAACATCGAACGCGACGCCGCAGCGCTTGAACGCTGCAGCGATCACGATGAGATCTATGCAGGGAAATACGGAACTGGTCCCTGTTATTGCCCGCATTGCATTCGCATAAGGATGCCGACCGATAAAGACATATCGCATCCCTAAATTATGTGACGCATGTAAATAACCATCGGATCACTAGCAGTCCTCTTTATGTCAAGGTTAGGATGCGCGTTGCAAGCGAAGCCAGGATGTTCTCGCGAGTCGGGGTCTGCCACGGGAACTAGACGAGGCTTACGGAAAGCCGGATAGGCTTTGGCTTCACTCAGTGGCCGAGCAATATTCCCTGCGTAACAGGTGTAACGGCTCGATCAACTGCAGTAGCGCACGAGCGATTACAGCGTCGCACGACAACAATAGTACAAGAGGGAGCGTGTGCAGCGCCAAGCCGGTGCCCGCACGGAGAATATTAGGCGCTGGGATGTGGAACAAGCATCTTGAATGCTGGATAAATCAGACAAGAATGCTGGATAAATCCGACAATGTAAGCGTCTCAAGACTCCGTATGGTACTTAGCCAAAGAAGCGGCTCACAGAAATTAGCTAAGCACGTTGGTTCGCTAATAAACTTCCAGAAAGCAATGAACTGAGCGGCCGACGGATTCGGGACAGGCGCGCGTGATTCGCGTTAAAGGCAGCTGGAGGACGCGGCCACAGCGGTACGGCGAAGACGCTGTTGGCGGCCCGCACGAGCAGGCTCGCCGCCTGCATCGAGTGTCCCATGATGTATTCGGGCTTGGTGTTTGAGTCGGACTGTTGATGCAGCAGCTTGACGCCAGGCATCTTCCTGCCGCTCCTGGCCACCTTGGTGCCGTCCCCGACGAGGACCGGTCGGCCATTGACGCGTAGCGGGTCGCGGGGCACTTGTTGTTATGGGAGTGAGCGGATGCGGTAAGTCCACTCTCGCGAGGGCGCTCGCCACAGCTCTTGGATGGCATTTCGTTGAGGGAGACGATTGCCACCCGGCATCGAACATCGCCAAGATGCGAGCGGGTATTCCGCTCAGTGACTTCGACCGGTGGCCTTTCCTCGATTCTGTAGCAGCGACGCTGAGTCGGCATGTTGACACGGGGGCAGTTGCTTCGTGTTCAGCTCTCCGGCTGTCGTATCGAGATCGAATCCGCGCCGAGTGCGATCAGGTTCGCTTCGTTCTTCCAGCAGTGACCCCTGAAGAACTGAAGGCCAGGATGGCAAGGCGCAAAGGACAGGGCGTGGTCCTCGGTGCGGGACCTACAACGTTCGTATTCAAACTCGCGGGCGCAACTCAACCAATGGCCGCTATCGCGGATGTAAGGGTCCGCTCCCGCAGGGCAGTTATGTCCCGGCGGAGCTTCCAGATTTCGGCGGTCTGAGCTTCCGGGGAAGCGTTGAGCGGTCAGAACCGGGTTGTATATGAGGTGCGCGACGACGCCATCTACGTCCACGTCGTTACCGATACGCGCCGCGATCTACGAACGCTTCTTCAGAAACGACTATTGCGTTCTCGCTGGTGAATCCAGTCTCACTGGTGTTTTCACGCTGCAGTGCCGAGAGACCGGCTGGTCGTGACATACGCTGCCCCCGAAAAAGCTCACCATTTGCGAGAGAAAGGTTGATTTCACATATGCAACTAACCGTCCGTGCCGGCTGCAGCCACCACCCAAGACAAAACCGCTTGCAGCGACGCCGGCCTGAGCAAATCGTCGAGTACTCGACACGCACCATGGCGATCGTCGTTCACGAACGCCTGACGGGCTGAAACGTCACCTTGTCGGTGATCGCGCTGATTCTGACTTCTGGTAGATTTATCGCTGCGCAGCGCCGCACAAGGAAACGTTGCGAATGATATCGTCGAGGTGCGACATGGAAGTGTCTGACCGCGCGGCCGCCGTCTCGCCGGACGGCTTCGCCGTGGTTTGCTGGTTGTCAGTCCGCGGGCGCGAGGTCGAAGGCACCGTTTCACGTGACGCACTCGAAGAACACTTCTGGCTACCGCTCAACGCCGACGCGACGCGCATACTCAGGACGTGTGAAAACGGCCGAAACCGCATCCTCGGAGTCGCACAGAGAAAGTTGCTGGCGCGACCAGACGAGTCGCTGTGGCTGACGGCAAACGACTTCGTCATCCGATAGCGGATGCGGCGACGAGGACCGGCGTGTGCGGGATCTGCGACTGGCGGGTAGAAATAAAAGCACGATCGTTCAAATGTTGATAATTTGTATTATGTCAAATCGAAGATTCGCGACCGCGCGGAGCCTGTCACCCGCGATGTCGACCCTCGTGCTAATATTGTGCACATATTGTGCACGGAGTATCGAGATGAACCCGGAACCCGTTCTCATTAGTCCGACCGCAGGCGCCAGCTTCGAACAGTTTATGGCATCGCTGCGTGACCCGGACAGTCCCGCGCCGGTCGTCTCCGCCCGTCGCTTCGGTGAGGCCCTGCATATCGACCTGCAGACGCTGGCCCAGCAGGCGCATGTGCATCGCAATACGCTCAGTCGTCAGCCCGCCTCGGAAAGCGTCCAGCGGTTTCTGCGCGAAGCCCTCCGTGTTATCCGTGCAGCGACGGACATTTGTGGGGACGTGAGCCAGGCCCTGTTCTGGTACAGGAATGAACCGTTGCCTGTATTTGACTACAAGACGGCGGAGCAACTGGTTTCCGATGGCCGGACTGACGACCTCCTTCGCTACGTTTCATCTCTGGAAGCAGGCGCGGCAGGATGATCCTCGCCGCCATTTCCGGCATCACGGCCTACCGGATGCACTCGCCCAAGTGGGCGGTCGCACCTACGAGCGGCGCTGGCGCGGGCAAGCATGGAGGACGGGCAAACCGCATCGGACTTTCCGCCCTCTATCTTGCGCTGGATATCAACACTGCCGTACGGGAATATCAGCAGGTCTCGCCATTGATGCCGCCCGGCACGCTCGTCAGTTACCAGCTGACCATCGATTCTGTCGTCGATTTCACCGGTGGGTATCGGGCCGGCCAATGGGCTGCGCTGTGGGAAGACTTTTATTGCGACTGGCGTGGTTGCTGATTTAATCAGCGCATCGAACCGCCGAGCTGGGTACTTGGTGACGAAGTTGTGGCTGCCGGTGCAAAAGGGATCATGTTCAGGTCACGTCTGTCGCCGGAGGGTGTGAACCTGGTTCTCTACGTGGATGAGCTCGGGTCGACAGACCGGCTTGAGGTGTACGACCCGCAGCGCGCGCTTCCCCGAGATCAGTCGTCGTGGACGTAGAAGGCCGTACAGCATATGGCTCCCTCCTCCTAATGGCGCTGCAAACCGACGGCACTCGATATCGCTCCAGCCAGGTCCGACCGGCGAACTGAGAGGCAAGAACTCACTGCAACCGTCCAAAGTCGGCCTTTCCTTACGACCGCTCCAAGAGCCCCGAAGGCCACCGATGGTTCGGTTGGCCACGACCAGCGTCCCGCTTGCAACAACGTAGCGTAGCGCCCGTAACTTGGCCCACTTGCGCGGCAGGGATCACTTCGAGCAGTTCTTGGTTCATGCGGCCATTCGATCAACCAGTATCCTTATCGTGGCCTGTTCTGGAGCGGCTATCTAATGCGGAGATTTCCACTCGAGCGTCTTCAATGGGCAGCCTCTAAAAGAATGTGTCGGCCGAAGACCGATTGACGGCCGGGAGGCTTCTTAGCCTTTCCGCACTGTTGTATTTCCCGTCAAATCGGGACACGACACGCTTGCTTGTAACTGAATGTAACCATAGACTGTGGAAAAAATTTACTAGATGTGGTCTCCGGGGAACAATGAAAAAAGCTCTAGCCATCAGCGCAGCGGGTGCGATGCTCGCGGCCTGCGCAACCGTATCTACGCCTCCTCAAGTCAAGGAGGCGCCCACTCCCAGAACCCAGCAACAGGCAGCACAAGCCGTCAGCTTGGTGACTGACGAAGAGGCGGCGGTTAAACGAAAGATCGCCATCGGACGTTTCAGCAACGAAACCCGCTATGGCCGCACCTTCGTCACCGATGCAAATCTTGATCCACTTGGTAAGCAGGCCAGCGACATCCTAGCAAGCCGCCTGGTGGCGTCAAAGCAGTTTCTCGTTTTCGAACGCCCCGATATTGCGAAGGTGGCCGCCGAACAATCTCTTTCGAAAGACGCGGGCCTGATAGGTGTGGACGCGCTGATTCTGGGCTCGGTAACCGAGTTTGGTCGCAGCACCACAGGCAAGGCGGGCTTCCTGAGCGCGACGAAGGTTCAGAATGCTCATGCGAAAGTCGAACTCCGACTGGTCGATGTCAAGACAGGATATGTATTCTTCTCTGCCTCCGGTACCGGCGAAGCTTCCACCGAGTCGGGAGAGATCGCGGGATTCGGGAGTCGCGCCGACTACGACGGCTCGCTCAATGACAAAGCAATCTCCGCTGCGATCTCCGACGTCATCGGCCGCATGATGACCAAGCTCAAGGAGCGCCCCTGGAAGTCTGACATCCTCAAGGCAGACGGCTCTATCGTCTACATCAGCGGCGGCGCGCTGCAAGGCATCAAGCCCGGTTCAACTCTCCACGTCTACAAGGCGGGCGAGTCGATTCAGAGCGGGCAAACGGGCTTCACGATCACATTGCCCGCGACTCCCATCGCGACCATTCGCGTGACTTCGAATTTTGGCGACAGCGAAGTGAATGAAGGCTCTGTGGCCCTTGTGACAAGCGGGGCCGTCACGAAAGACAAATCTCTCTTCGTAGCCGAGTAACCAACAAATGATGCGATCCATTTGCGTGACAACGCTTGCCGTTGCCCTCGCGGGCTGCGCTATGCCCCATAGCCAGGTCGTTTCGGGCAGCGCTCGTCCAACCCTTAGCCTTGTCGGCGCTCCGAGCGACAGCGAACTCGTGCTCGACGGGCAGCTGATCGGACCAGCGAACCAGTACAACGGAGTCAACGGCGTGATGTCTATTGAGGAAGGCCCGCACTCCGTTGAAGTGCGTCACGGCAACGCGGTGCTGACAAAGAAAAGAATCCTGGCTGCCAGCGGAGAAGCGGTCGCAGTGGACGTAACGACTGGAGGGCAATAACAATGAAAGTCTGGAAATTTGCAGTCGTGCTCACGGTAGCCGGAATGACCGCTGCCTGTGCTCCTCAGACGAAATACGCCTGGGGAAACTACGAGTCGTCCTTGTACGAACACTACAAGACGCCAGGCGACACTGCGGCATTTGCTCAACACCTGGCTGATACGATCAGCAAAGCCGAGGCATCGGGGAAGAAGGTGCCTCCGGGAATCTACGCTGAATATGGTCAAGTCTTACTTGAGTCCGGTGACTCGAAGCAAGCTGCTGTCTTCTTCGAAAAGGAGAAGACAGCCTGGCCTGAGTCGACCGTCTTCATGACGACCATGATCAGGGTTGCCTCCAGCACGAAGGAAACGAAGCAATGAGCGCAGCAAACCGCCTCCTGAAGCTCACTCTCGCCGTAACGGCTGTAGTTGCGATGGCAGCGTGCGCGCCAGTTCCCGTCCACAACAATTACACAACGTTCCGGCATGCTGATCCGCATTCGATTCTTGTTGTGCCAGTGATCAACCGCAGCGTCGATATCGATGCGCCAGACTATTTTCTGTCAACGATCAGCCGGCCGTTGGCAGAGCGCGGCTACTACGTCTTTCCGGTGAACCTCACGAAGCGAGTCATGGAGGATGATGGGCTCGGTGACGCGGATCTCGTTCACGCCAACGATCCGACCGTTCTGGGCAAGATGTTCGGTGCAGACTCGGTAATGTACATCACCATCAACCGGTGGGATGCGAAGTATGCGGTTCTCGCGACATCGGTGACAGTAGATCTCAGCTATGCGCTGAAGAGCGGCACCACTGGCGAAACTCTGTGGACGCACAGACAGACCATGGTCTACTCGCCGCAAGCCGCAAACGCGGGTAACCCGCTTGCGACGTTGATAGTAGCGGCAATCACGGCGGCGATCGCCAAGGCGAAGCCGAACTACGTCCCCTTGGCTCAACAGGCAAACGCGATCTCCGTCAATAAAGCCGGCCAGGGACTGCCCGCTGGCCCTTATGACGGTCACTACAAGTCTGACGGCGCGACTTTCTGAGACGATTGGCGCCGTTCGAGAATGAATGTTCCCGCGAGAGCAAACGCGGGAACAATTTCGAGGTGGGACAACCATTAAACTTCTTCCGCGCAATGCGTTATATCCGCGAAGTTGTTGCGGGACGTCGTAGCCGACCCGTTGTCCGCGGTCGAGCCGTCAGAGGTGAAAAGGCAGGTATCGGAGCCCGGCAGACGCTCGGTACGGCCACTCAAGGACAATTGGTCGGCCAGAGCAGTCGCTCACCAAAGTGGCGCGCGGGTTGCCGCGAATGACCGCTACCAGAAAATTCGAATGCCCGTAGTCGGGCCCGCCTCTGACGTTCGATCAGGTTCGGTGAAGGCCTCAGGCTCGTTCAAACCAGCCTGGACATAAAAACAGGCATTGGACTCTCCGGATTTGTTGAAATTGGTGACTTGGCCAGATTGTCGTCGACACGTGCAAAGCAAGGGTCTACGAGAAGCCGACCCTTAACCTCGCGATGCGCGACGCGATCATCAAGACATGCCTTTTTCTGATAACACCAACGGTCTCGACCAACCGGCGCCGACGCGAAGCCTCGCCTGCTCAGGAAAAGATCGCCTCGATATCCGCCGACGCGTCCTTCACCTCATCGAAGTTCAGCGTCGCTTCGATATGCTGCAGATGCTCCAGCATGCATGCGGCGGCACGCGCTTCATCGTGCGCTTCGATCGCATCGATCAGCTCGCTGTGCTCGTGATGCGGGCACGCCGGTGCGTTGGGCTTGTCATAGAGGGTGATGACGAGACAGGTCAACGGAGCGAGTTCACGCATCATCCGCAGCAGGATTTCGTTGCCAATCATCTCCGCGATCAGTACATGGAACTCGCCGGACAGCCGGATGATCGTAGGCCGGTCATTCTGTTTGCGCGCATCGCTTTCCTGCCGCACGTGCTTGTACAACGCGCGTACCTGCGCGGACGTGGCGGTGCGACTCAGGAGCCGGACCATTTCCGGTTCGATGATACGCCGCGTGACGAACACATCCCGTGCCTGCTGGACACTCGGACTTGCGATAAAGGCCCCGCGATTCGGCACCAGCTCGACAAGCCCCTCATGCGCAAGCTTGTTGAGTACTTCCCGGATTTTCGTTCGGCTCACACGCGAGACTTCCGCCAGCCGCTCCTCGATCAACTTGGTGCCGGGTGCAAGGCGATGTTCAAGCACGGCCTTCTGGATGCGTCCGTAGATTTCCTCGTTGGTATACGGCGTTTTGGACGCGACACTCTTACTGGCAGGCATGACGGAGGCTCGGCTCAAAGTGTTTCTCGCAGCTGGGAAATAAATCGATGATAGAACAATCGCGAGCGTTTTTGTGCACATAAATTCGCCGCGTCACTATGCCTGGTTGATCGCCGCGCAGCGTACTCCGATCGTCCCACAAGGCCAACCGTGCAATGCGCCGCCTCATCGTGCGGTCGTTCAGACTTGTGTTTCGTGTGCGGATACTCGTCCGAGATCTGGCGTGAAGCGACGCGCGACCAAATGAATTGGTAACTACTTTGTATACAACAATTTATAAATATGCATTGCGATCTTGGAGCAAGACGCACCGCGCGATGTGCGCTCTGATCGAGCTCATCAATCCCAATTTGGTGCGGGCGCGCACCATCTTCATGCAACTATTGCGGCCGTTCATTTCGTCGCGGTCCACATGCACTGGCTCAGTTTGAGGCGACCAAAAACCGGCCGGGAGCACCATCTGATCGAGACATGTGATTGCATACAATTTTCTTTTTTTTGAGTACAAACACACTTATTTATGTTGGCATAAAGATTGCGTCATCAAGCGTCAAGCAAGCACCCTTCCAGCCCTGCTTGCCAGAAGGCTACCCCTGATATGGAAATCATGACGCAACGCACTTTGATTGGCATGTTGACCCCATCTTCCAACACGGTTCTCGAACCGGTCACCTCGGCGATACTTTCGGGCGTGCCAGACGTCAGCGCGCATTTCGGCCGCTTCCGTGTGACCCAGATCGCGATGTCCGAGCAGGCGCTGGCACAGTTCGACGACGAGGAGATTCTCGCGGCAGCAACGCTGCTTGCCGACGCCAAGCTCAATGTGATCGGCTGGAACGGGACGTCATCGGGCTGGCTTGGTTTTGAAGCGGACGAGCGTCTATGCCGCAGCATCACCGCGCGCACCGGCATTGCCGCATGCACCTCGGTGCTGGCGCTCAACGAAATTTTCGCCACGACCGGCGTGCGTCGCTTTGGACTCGTCACACCGTATCGCGACGACGTGCAGGCGAAAGTCGTGTCGACCTATAGCGGCGCGGGCTTTGAATGTGTCGGCGAGCGTCATCTGAACAAGCAGGACAATTTTTCGTTTTCGGAAGTCAGCGCGGACACATTGCGCGAGATGGCTCGTGACGTCGCGAAAAGCAAACCCGACGCCATTACGATTTTCTGCACCAATTTGCGCGGCGCGCCGCTCGCCGAAGAGCTCGAAGCGGAGCTCGGCATTCCGGTGTACGACACCATCTCGACGGTGGTCTGGAAAGCGCTGCGGATGACCGGCATCGAGACATCGCGTGTCAAAGGCTGGGGGAGCTTGTTCCGGGAGGTCGCATGAGCGACGCGGCGGGGTTCGACCTTGTGATCCGCAACGCGGATATCGCCACCGCGGCCGACCGCTTTGCCGCCGACATCGGCGTGCGCGGGGGGCGCATCGTCGCGCTGGGCAGCGCACTGGCCCCGGGCGTCAGCGAGATCGACGCGGCCGGGCGGTTAGTCACCCCGGGCGGGGTGGACAGCCACTGTCACCTGGACCAGGACACCGGTGACGACAGCGTGATGGCCGACGACTTCCTGAGCGGCACCGTGTCCGCCGCCTGCGGCGGGACCACCACTGTCATTCCATTTGCGTGCCAGCGAAAGGGGCAAACCCTGCGGGCGGCCATCGATACGTACCATCAACGCGCTGACGGCCGTGCAGTCATCGACTACGCATTCCATCTCATCGTCACCGATCCCACGCCGCAGGTGCTTGAGCAGGAGTTGCCGCAACTGATCGAAGAGGGCTACACGTCGTTCAAGATCTACATGACGTACGACGCGCTCAAGCTCAACGATCGCCAGATGGTCGAATTGCTGGCGCTGGCTCGCGCCCACGGCGCCATGGTGATGATCCATGCCGAAAACGCCGATTGCATTGCGTGGCTGACCGAGGCATTGCTCGAACAAGGCATCACCGCGCCGATCGGTCATGCACTGTCGCGCCCCATGTTGGTCGAACGCGAAGCGACGCATCGGGCAATCAGCCTCGCGCAACTTGTCGACACACCTGTGCTGATCGTGCACGTCTCCGGCCGCGAGGCGATCGAGCAGATTCGCTGGGCGCAGGGCCAAGGTCTCGCGGTCTATGCCGAAACATGTCCGCACTATCTGCTGCTCACCGAAGACATGCTCGAAGACGGCCCACGCGGATATCAATGCATCTGCAGCCCGCCACCGCGCGATGAAGCAAACCGCCAGGCCGTCTGGGACGGTCTCGTGAACGGCACGTTTCAGGTGCTCTCCTCCGACCATGCCCCGTTTCGCTACGACGGCCCGCACGGCAAGCAGGTAGCTGGCGAAAACCCGTCCTTCGATCAGGTGCCCAATGGCATACCCGGCATTGAGACACGTATGGCCTTGCTGATGTCGGAAGGCGTGATGAACGGACGCATCGATATCCATGCCTTTGTCGCGTTGACTGCGACCAACGCCGCGAAACTGTACGGCCTTTATCCGCGTAAAGGTTCGATCGCGATCGGCGGCGACGCCGATCTGGTGATCTGGGATACGAATCGTGCTTTCACGCTCACCAACGATGCGTTGCATCACAACGTCGACTACACGCCGTACGAGGGCTGGCGGATGAAGGCATGGCCAGCGCTGACGCTTTCGCGCGGCGCGGTGGTCTGGGACGGCTCACAACCCTGCGGCACGCGCGGCCGCGGCGAGTTTCTGCCGGCCTTGCGGCCGCAACCCGCACAGCCGCACCGGCCGTTGAACCCGCGTATCGAAGCTCACCGGGTGCTGCCGCGGTTTGCCTTTCCCGCCGTCTATCGCGGGTAAGCAAGGTTCTGCCGCGTAGCGCTCCTTGCGTACTTCGCTGCGTCTCGCACGCTGTCTTAACTCGTAGGTACCTTGATTTTCTCTGGAGAGCCTGATGTCCGAACGATTTTCGCGTCGCCAATTCCTCTACCGTGCCGGCGTGGGCGCGGCCCTGGTGTCGATCGGTTTGCCCCGCTTTGCGCTGGCTGCCGGGCTCACGCTTGACGAGGTCAAGAAGTCCGGCGTCCTGCGCATCGGCTGCGAAGCGACCTATCCGCCGCTGACCTATCGCGACGCGAACGGCACAATGATTGGCTACGACGTCGATCTTGCCAACGCGTTTTGCCGCAATCTGGGCGTCAAGGCGGAGTTTGTCGACACCGTCTGGGCGGGTGTGATTCCGTCGCTCTATACGAAGAAGTTCGATCTGGTCATGAGCAGTCTGAGCTATACGGCCGAGCGCGAAAAACACGTTGATTTCTCGGTGCCTTACGTCGAAGCGTCGCAGGCGTTGCTGATTCGGGCAGCAGATCAGAAGAGCGTGACCAGTCTTGCCGGGATGAACGGCAAGGTGCTGGGGCTCAAGCTCGGTTCACCGGGTCAGACGCTCGAGCCGAAGCTCGACGCTCAATTGAAAGCGGCTGCCGGAGCGGGCTTCAAAGAAGTGAAAACCTTCGATGACCATCCGGCCGCCTATATTGCGCTGGCCGAAGGCAAAGTCGACGGTGTGCTCAATACCCTGCCGACGCTCGCGCTCGTGCTCAAGAATGCACCAGGAAAATACGCGATCGTCAAGGGTATCGGCGCGGACAACTGGGCAGGCATCGCGGCGCGTACCGACGACACCGCGCTGATCGGCTTTATCGATCAGCAACTGCGCAAATTCAGGAGCGACGGCACGCTGCATGCGCTGCAGCAGAAGTGGTTTGGATTCGACATGAATTTGCCGGACGCGATTCCGGCGCTTACCTGAGAGCCCGGCGCCCATGGACTGGAGCATTATTGTCATGGCCATGCCGATTCTCGCGGTCGGCCTGCTCGCTACGCTGAAGGTCTGCCTCGCGGCAATCGCGATCGGCATTGTGCTCGGCTTCGCGCTGGGCTTTGGTGCGCTTAGCCGCTTCAGGGCGGTCCGTATCGCGGTGCTGGCGTATGTCGATTTCGTGCGCGGCACGCCGCTGCTGGTGCAGATCTTTCTCGTCTATTTTGCGCTGCCGGTCATCGGCATCAACTTCAACGAATATTGGGCCGGTGTCATCGCACTGAGCCTGAATGCCGGCGGGTTCATCTGCGAGATCGTAAGGGCGAGCATGCAGTCCGTCGATCGCGGCCAGACCGAGGCGGCCCAATCGATCGGCATGCGCCATGGCCAGATCATTGTGCATGTGCTCTTTCCGCAAGCGTGGCGGCGCATTCTGCCACCGCTCACCAACGAGCTGATCTCACTAATCAAGGGCTCAGCGCTGCTCTCTGCGATCTCCGTGTACGAGCTCACACACGCCGGGCAAGAAATCATAGCGACATATTTCTCGCCGTTCGAGATCTTCCTGCTGATCGCCCTCTACTACTACGCATTGATCTCGGCGCTTGCGTGGCTGTCGCGCTACCTCGAGCGGCGGCTGCCGCAATACTGATTCCATGAACTCTGGTCCCACCATGTCTTCCATCATCACCGCCCCCGAGCTACCCGCGGCGCTCGCCGCTGTGCGCGAGCGTGAAGCCGCCGGTTCACCGCTGCTAGCCATCGAGCAACTGCATAAGCGCTTCGGCGACAAGGTCGTGCTGCCCTCGGTCTCGCTACAAGTGGGGCATGGCGAGACGGTGGTGCTGATCGGCCCCTCGGGTTCGGGCAAGACCACCCTGCTGCGCTGTATCAACTTCCTGGAGAAACCTGACGACGGCACGATCCGACTCGGCGGTCAGCGCATCGGCCTGTCCGAAAACGGCCGTGCGCTACCCGAGGCCGAACTCGCCCGGCAACGCAGCCGTTTCGGATTCGTCTTCCAGCGCTTCAACCTGTTCGCTCATCTGAGTGCGCTCGACAACGTCGCAGCGGGCCCGCAGCGCGTGCTGGGGCTGTCGCGCGATGCAGCTCGGGATCGCGCGCAACAGGCGTTGGAGCGAGTCCAGCTTGCCCCGCACGTCGGCAAGCGACCCGCGCAACTGTCAGGCGGACAGCAGCAGCGGGTGGCGATCGCCCGCGCACTCGCGATGGAGCCGGAAATGATCCTGTTCGACGAGCCCACCTCGGCGCTCGATCCAGAACTGGTCAACGAAGTCCTCGAAGTCATGCGCGATCTCGCCGCAGCCCGTACGACGATGATGGTCGTCACACACGAAATGAGCTTCGCGCGCAACGTCGCCCATCGGGTCGTCTTCATGGATGGCGGCACGATCGTCGAGCAAGGCGCGCCCGGCGACGTTTTCGGCCGTCCGCGCGAAGAACGCACCCAGCGTTTCCTGCAGCACCTGCACACCTGAACTGAACCGGATGAGTTGACTAATGACTGCCCTACCTGTCGACCTTGACCTGCTGTTGCTGGATGCCACCGTTGTGACGATGGACCCCGCCCAGCCGGTGTTACATGACGCGGCCATCGGCATACGCGGCAACCGGCTTGCCTTTGTCGGCCGCGCGCAGGACCTGAGCCTGCAAACGCGCGCGCGTACCACGCGACGGCTAGGCGGACGCCTTATCGTGCCGGGCTATGTCAACGTGCATACCCACGCCATTCTGACGATGGTGCGCGGTGTAGCCGAAGATCTGGGCTTCGCGCCCGCGTACACGCCAGGCATTCCGCACGGCCACGACGTGCGCCCGGACGAAGCGGTCGCGCTGGCTCGTCTCGGCGCGCTCGAAGCGATGCTGTTCGGCTCGACGCTGATCAACGATAGCTATGTTCATGCCGACCTCACAATGGAGGCAATGGCCGACCTTGGCTTGCGCGTGTTCTCATGCGGACGCCTTCACGACGTCGATTTCTCCGGCGTGGCGAACGGGCGCTGGGAATACCATGCCGCGACCGGGGAGCGTACGCTCAACGACGCACTGACGCTCGCCGCGCGCTGGCATCGCAAGCACAACGGCCGCACGGGCGTGCAACTGGCCGTTCACGCACCGGATACCTGCTCTGACGACTTTCTGCGTCTGATCGCCGATGCGGCACGCGCGCATGACCTTGGCGTAACAACTCACCTCGCGCAAAGCCGCACTGAGGTCGGGCAAGTGAAACGGCGTTCGGGCAAAAGCCCGGCGCAGCTACTCGACAATGTCGGACTGCTCAATGAACGGTTGGTGGCGGCGCACTGTCTGTATCTGGACGACGGCGACATCGAGCGCGTCGGACGCGCCGGGATTACGGTCGCACACATTCCAAAGGGCAACGCGACGGGGGGGACGATGGCGCCGACGCCGCGCCTGCGCGCCGCCGGCGCCCGCATCGCGCTCGGCACGGACAACATGCACGCGGATATGACCGAGGTCATGCGCTGGGCGCTGGCCATCGCGCGCATCCAGTTGGACGAGGTCGCCCCCGACTGGCAGCCCGCCGATGCGCTGGCGATGGCCACCCATAACGGCGCCCTTGCGATGGGCCTGGGCGACCAACTGGGTCGGCTGCAGACGGGCTGGCTCGCGGACCTCGCCGTATTCGACTTCCGGCGCGCGCATCTGACACCGCACCCGAATCCGCTGGGCACGCTCGTGCATACGGGACTCGGGCGCGATGTGGAGATGGTCATCGTGGATGGAGAAATCGTGGTGGACGGCGGCGCTCCCACCCGTTGCGACGCCGATGCGGTCATCGCCGCCGCACAACACGCCGCCGCGCAATTATGGAAAAGGGCCAGCGCATGAGCACGCCGCACAGTATCGGTTCGCAGGCGAAGCACGGCGGCACAGGCGTCGCGGCCGCCGCATTTGCGCCTCCACGCGCCAGCACTTCACAAGCTGGTGCTGCCGTGCAGATGCGCGGCATCAGACACCGCTTCGCAGCGGTGCCCGTCATCGAAGACGTCACCCTCGAGGTTGCGGCCGGCGAACTGGTTGCGTTGCTTGGCCCCTCGGGGTGCGGCAAAAGTACCCTGCTGCGTATCCTCGCCGGTCTGCAGGTGCAGTCCGAGGGCGAAGTCCATATTGGCGGACAACGCGTGGATGGCCTCGCGCCGCGCCAGCGCGGTGTGGGCATCGTCTTCCAGAACTACGCGCTGTTTCCGCACATGACGGTGGCCGCGAACGTGGCCTACGGTCTGGAAGCCAACGGTGCGGCCCGTCGCGACGCCGCGCACAAGGCCATGCAGATGCTCGAGATGGTCCGCATGGATGCGCTTGCGAAGCGCTATCCCCGCGAGTTGTCGGGCGGCCAGCAACAACGTGTTGCACTGGCCCGCACACTCGCCGTCGAACCCCGCATCCTGCTGCTCGACGAACCGTTTGCGGCCCTCGACAAAAACCTGCGACTCGACATGCAGATCGAAATCCGACGTCTGCAGCGCGAACTGAACATCACGACCGTGATGGTGACGCACGACCAGGAAGAGGCGATGAGCATGGCCGACCGGGTCGCGGTTCTCAATCGCGGGCGTCTCGAACAATACGACACGTCGGTCGCGATCTACGACCAGCCCGCCACCTCGTTCGTCGCCACCTTCGTCGGCACCGCAAACCTGCTGCCGGTGACGCTGCGCCTGGATGGCAACCAGTGCCTGGCAGAGTTCGCCGATGGCGCCGTGCTGTCCGTTCCCCAGCCGGGCCCGTGGCGCGATCCCGGCGCGGCGTTGCTGGCGGTTCGACCCGAACAATGGGAGTGGCAGTTGCCACAGCCTGGCGCCAACGCGCGGCAGTTGCTTGCTACCGTTCAACTGGCCATGCCGATCGGCCCAACGCTGGTTGTCGATCTGCAGACCGATGCTGGGCAGCCCGTGAAGATATCGCTCCCACGTGCCGAGGGTGCCGCCTTGCAGCCACGCCTGCGCGTGGCGCTCGATTTCAAACCGGATGCGCGGGTGCGCACCTTCAGTGCGCCGACGCACGGCGCCGCCGGCGTTTAGCGGATGCTCACGTCTGTCTTTATCCAACCGAGCGCGCGCGGCAGCGACGCCGTACGGCGCCGATCCTGTCCGCGGCGCGTGCACGTCGCCCTCTTCCCTATCACCCGTCTATCCACTTCAACCGTTCATCCGGAGGTCCTATGTCGCTGATCGATCACCAACGTCGCAAGCTCCTGCAACTGATGGGAGCGGCTGGGGCCGTTGGCCTGTCGCTCGGCAGCCCGCTTGCCATGGCTGCCTCCGAGTCCCTCGCGGCCACCACCTTTCCTGGCGCGTGGGAAGAGTCACAACGCAAGATCCTGTTGCCCGCGTTTCGCAAGGCTGCGGGTGTCAACGCCGTGCTCACTGCCTCCCAGGCGCTCGACACCCTGACCAAACTGGTGGCCGCGCGCAACAATCCGCCATTCGACGTGGTCATGATGGACGAGGGACCCTACCTGCAGGGCATCGCGCAAGGCGTGTTCGAACCCATTCCGGCGGCCCGCGTGCCGAACCTCGCGAATCTGCCCGCTCACTTCATCGACCCGAAGGGCCTCGGCGCGTATGTGTCCGCGCAGGTGTATGGCATTGCGTACAACACCGAGCGCGTGAAGAGCACGCCGAAATCCTGGAACGATCTGCTGAAGCCGGAATTCAAGGGCCGCGTCGGCCTCGTGAGTCTCGACTCGACCTTGGGCACGGTATGGATGGTGGCGCTCGCCAAGATGCTCGGCGGCGACGAAGACCACATGGACCTGGCATTCGATTACATCAAGCGCCTGATGCCCAACGTCGGCGCGGTCGCTGCCAATCCCGGCGCACTGGGCACGCTGTTCCAGCAAGGTCAGGTGGATATTGCGTGCCACTACATCAACAACGTCGAGTCACTCAAGGCCAAGGGCGTACCGATCGCGCTCGCGCGACCGGAGAGCAACTGGGGAATGGTGCGCAGCACGATGAATATCGTGAAGAACACCCAGGCGCTGGATCTCGCCGCGACCTATATCAACACCGCGCTGAGTGTAGAAGTGCAGCAGCAGATGACGGCTGCGCCTTACTATGTTGCGCCAACCAACACGAAAGTGCCGTTCGGCGCAGCGCTCGCCGCCATCGCCCATAACGCAAATGAAATGGCCTCGTTCGTACAGGTGGACTGGGCACGGATCAACCCGCGCCGTGCCGAGTATATTGACCGTTTCAACCGTCTGGTCAAGGCCTGACGCATCATGAACGCGAACCACCGGATGTCACGCGACTGGCTGCTCGTGCTGCCGCTGGGCCTGTTCTTCGTCGCGTTTGTGGGCGTGCCGCTCGCACTCGTCGCGTTGATCAGCCTGCACAGCGACACCGCCATGACGCATTTCGGCATGCGCCAATACCTGCTGTTTTTTGGCGACAGTTATAACCGGGGCATCCTCTGGCAAACGCTCATGCTGGGCGTGGCAACCACGCTTGCGACGATCGTACTTGGCTATCCCGTCGCCCATCTGTACGTGGTGAGCCGGCCGCGGTGGAGGCGTCTGCTGATGGTGCTGATTCTTCTGCCGCTTCTGACCAGCTCGGTGGTCCGCACGTTTGCATGGGTCGTGATCCTCGGCAATGAAGGGCTGGTCAACGCGCTACTCGTGGCGTTCGGGCGAACGGGCGAACCGGTGCGGCTCTTGTATACACCGCTGGCTGTTATCCTGTCGCTCGCGCAGATTGAATTGCCGTTGATGGTGTTACCGCTCGTCACCACGCTCATATCGCTCGACACGCGCCTGCCCGAGGCATCGCACGCGTTGGGGGCGAGCAGTTGGTGCACCTGGTGGAAGATCACGGTGCCGCTCGCCATGCCGGGCCTGCTCAGCGGCACCTTGCTGGTATTTACCGGCGCGGTCAGCGCGTTCGTAGTTCAGACGCTGGTCGGGGGCGGCCAGTTGATGTACATGCCGTTCTACATCTACGAGCAGGCGATCCAGACGCAGAATTATCCATTTGCCGCCACACTCGCTGTGATTTTGCTGTTGAGCGTGCTCCTGGTCGTGACCTTGCTCAACTATTTCGGCCGCAAGACCCGGGGATTTGTCCATGGCTAAATACACCGCCGCCGCGGCGCAGGTCATGCCGACGCGCCGCACCCGGCCTGGGCGCTTGTCGTTCAATGCCGTGATGGGAGCGATCGGCGGCATCGGACTCCTGATGCTGATCGGGCCCACGCTGATCGTGCTGATAACCTCGCTCACGTCGGGCTACTCGCTGAAGTTTCCGCCGCCGGGGTTCTCGCTGCGGTGGTATCACGCACTGATCTTCGATTCGCCCGAGATCATCGACGACCTGCTGCTAAGCCTGAGGCTCGCCGCCGCCGCGACCGCCTGTGCGACCGTGCTGGCGGTGGCGGCCGCGGTCACTCTGGCACGCCGCCGCACGCTCGCTGCGCGACTGCTCGACTCTTTTTTCATGGCACCGCTGACCATCCCGTCACTCGCGCTCGGTTTGGGTATCCTGATCTTGTTCAACCTGGAAAGTGCCGGCCTGTCGTTCTACAGCCTGCTCGCCGGACACATCGCCCTGTGCGCGCCCTATGTGCTGTACACCACGTCGGCCAGTTACGCGCAGCTCGATCCAGCGCTACTCGACAGCTCGAAATGCCTCGGGGCAGGCGGCTGGTTCACGTTTCGCCGCGTCGTGCTGCCGGCGCTGGTACCCGGCATCGCGTCGGGGGCGTTCATTGCGTTCATGAACTCGTTCGACAATGTCGCGCTGTCGCTGTTCCTGTCGGACGCCCGCTCAGAAGTGCTGCCCATCCACCTATGGCACATCATCGAGGACAGCCTCGACGTGCGGGCGGCTGCGGCCTCCGGCGTGCTGATTGTCGTCACCTTGATCTCCATGCTGCTGATGGAGCGGCTCGCCGGATTGTCGCGGCAGTTCCGCTAGCCCCTGCAGCTAACGTTCCTTCAACCGGGTGAAATCCTTGCGCAAGATCCTCTCCAACGTCAGAGCATTACACGGCGCCGGGCAGCGTTATGAGCCTCGGCGCGTCGACGTCGTGATCGAAGGCGAGCACATCGCCGCAGTCGAGCCGGGCGGCAGCGCGACCGACGGAGAGTGCGTGCCCCTTGACGACTGCCTGCTGGTGCCGGGGCTCATCAACGGCCATCAACATTCGCACGAGCATTTTCATAAGGGTCGGCTCGAAAACCTCCCTCTCGAATTGTGGATGCACTACGTGCGCGCCCCCCGCCCGGTCAAGCTGACGCCGCGCCAGGTTTACCTGCGGACCCTGATCGGTGCGCTCGAGTCGCTGCGCAGCGGCGCGACCACCCTGGTCGACGACGTGAGCCTTGGGCAGGCCATCGACCCCGCCATCGTCGAAGCGATTTTCCAGGCTTACGAAGACGCGGGTATTCGCGCGCTCGTCGGGTTCTCGATGATGGATCGCGCGATCGTCGATAACTTCCCTGACGTCGACACAATTTTCCCGCCCGCTCTGCTCGCGCAACTACGCGCCCAGCCGCGGCCCTCGCCCGATGCGTTCTTCGCGCTGCTGCAAAGCCAGTTGGCGCGGCACCATCCTCTGCATGACCGGGTCGGCATGCTGATCGCACCTTCGGCGCCGCAGCGCTGCACGTCTGAATTTCTCGCGCGTTGCCGCGCGTTCGCCGACACGCACGCGCTGCCGGTCATCATCCACGTTCAGGAAACGCGGCTGCAGGTGGTAACGGCACAAGCGTTCTATGGAAAGCCCATGGTGATGCGCCTCGCCGAATTGGGATTTTTGCAACCGGGCACCTCGCTGATCCACGCGGTCTGGCTGTCGGACGCGGAGATCGACTGCCTGGCGCAGTCTGGCGTCAGCGTCCAGCACAATCCGTGGAGCAACCTGATGCTCGGCTCCGGCGTGCAACCGGTACGTGAGCTGCTCGACGCGGGCGTCAACGTGAGTCTCGGGTCAGACGGCTGCGCGTCGACCGTCACCTGCAATATGCTCAACGTGCTTGGCAGCGCCGCGGCTTTGTCGAAGATACGCGGCGACGATTATTCGCGCTGGTTGTCGGCCGCCGAAGCGCTACATGCAGGGACGATCGGCGGCGCGACGGCGCTCGGACTAGGCGGGCAACTAGGTGCGATCGCTCCGGGTTATCGCGCCGACCTGGTCGCCTACCGGACCGACACCGTAGGCTTCACTCCCTTGACCGATCCGGTGCGGCAACTCGTGTATGCCGAGCGCGGCGCCGCCATCGACAGCGTGTTTGTCGCGGGCGAGGCAGTCATACGACAAGGCCGGCTCACGCGCGTCGATGAAGCCGCGCTAATGCGGGAAATTAGCGCGGCCTACGAGGCGCTCAGCGCGGAGTTTGGCCTCGCCGATGAATCAGTCGCACCACTGCGAGCGGAAATGGAGAAGGTCTACGCGCGAGCCCAGACGCTGCACGCCGATTGGCAGACCTGCGTGGCAAAGCTGCCCGGTTGACGGTGCGGCCAAGGGTGCGGTAGCCGTACGCCCCGATCCGTGGAGACAACTCACGAATCACCGGTGCAAGATAATCGCCGGTTCAGCAGAAACTCGCCGCTCGAAATCGCCAGTCATCAAGCCGCCCATACCATTATTCTTGGCGTTAGCTCTCCCTGCAAATGGCGGCTTCCCGCGTCCCAGGGACCCGGACCGAACCCTGCCGGCGGTATGGCAAGATGCCCCGGACAGATATTTAACGTCGTTTGTGTGTCCACCTTCGGTCATTCGATCGGGCGACATGGATGTCCCTTGATGGCCCAGACTGTGTCAAAACGAGCAGCCGCTGGGAATCGACGAAGCCTGTCTCGGCGCACCTCGCGGCTTGTCGGTTACGGCAACCCGAACGTCAAATCGGAGCACAACAACCCCGTGCGGGTGGCACGCCCTCATCGCGTTCATAACCGCTTCTGAACCGAGTATCTTGATCACCCGCTTCATGTTGTACGCCAGCACGTGCAAGCTCTTTTCCGTGCCCACCCGCCCGAGGGTCCGTGTCAGGAAATGAGTGGCGCCCATCCATGCCTTGATCGTGCCGAACGGGTGCTCGACAGTCTGTCGCCGGATGCGCATCATCTCAGGTGCATGATCAAGTCGCGCCTGCATGTCATCAAGAACAGCTTCGTGCTCCCGGCGTGTCACGCGACGTTGAGGTCCTGGCGTGCAGCCCCCTTTTTGCGGACATTGCTGGCAATTCGAACTCCAGTACTTACTGATCTTCAGGCCGCGCTCAACGGTTGAGAACCGCCAGATGAGCCTCTCGCCTGCTGGGCACCGGTATTCGTTCGTCGTTGCGTTGTATATGAAGTCTTCCTTGCCGAAGCGACCATGGGTCGTTGCACTCGATGTCACCGTCTTCGGAACGGTTGTGGCGCAATTCCGGTGCGTCGGTCTGTTACTCTTGAGCTTTTGACGACCACGAGCCAAATGAGCAAGCTGAAAGATCTCGAACGGTTGTTCAACGGGCGTCATTTCGACCGCGAAGTCATCGTCCTTTGCGTGCGTTGGTATCTGCGCTACAAGCTCAGTCTGCGTGATCTTGTCGAGATGATGGCTGAGCGCGGCCTGTCCCTCGCCCACACTACGATCCTGCGTTGGGTGAAGCGCTACACGCCGGAGTTCGTCAAACGCTGGAATCGGTTGGCTACGACAGCCGGTCAGTCGTGGCGAGTCGACGAGACCTACGTGAAGATTCGCGGCAAATGGGCCTATCTCTACCGCGCCGTTGACCGAGCGGGAAAGACGATCGATTTTCGCCTCAGCGCGAGGCGCGACGTGGCGGCAGCAAAGGCGTTCTTCGCGAAGGCAATCAGAACTCAGGGACGCGCTCCTGAGACGATTACGCTGGACGGCTACGCGGCATCTCATCGGGCGGTCCGCGAGATGAGGACCGACGAGTCGCTACCCAGGCGAACGAAATTGCGATCCTCGAAGTACCTGAATAACCTCATTGAGCAGGATCACCGCCACATCAAATCGCGGGTAAACGTGATGCTTGGGTTCAAGCGGTTCCACAGCGCCGCCGTTACCCTCTCCGGCATCGAACTGATGGATCGCATTCGCAAAGGCCAGTTCGATCTCACCAGCATGCACCTCAAAGATACCACTTCGCCCTCGATTTGGATGGCGGTTCTTTCAGCTCGTTGAGGTCTCCGAAACATGGGCGATTTCTCGCCCGCCTACCCAGTTTGCATCACAGCCGTACACCGCGCCGGTCTTGCCCAGTCTTCGCATCTCGTCGATGTGTGCGCCCCGCGCGCTCAGATGCCGGGCGATTGCTTCGCCCAACTTCGGCGCGAGCCTGCGCCTGCGCGCTTTTTGTTCTGGCGCGAAACGGGCGAATAACCGAATCCACACGTTAATACGGGTTTACCCGCAACAAGCTTGGCTTGTCCTGGCGGAATTGTTTTCTTGTTTGTCTTTCGATTCCGGAATAGCGAAGATCAATCGAACCAGTGACAGGCCGCGACGCGCTTCCTGTCGCACCACCGCGTATTCACAGTAAGAGAGCCGCGCATGCATAACGGAAAACAGACGATTCGGGCGGGTGTCGACATTGGCGGCACGTTTACGGACGTCGCACTGGAGTACGGCGACCGACTCTACTCGGCCAAGGTTCTGACTGATTACGAAAAGCCTGAACGCGCGATTGTCGAAGCTCTGCGGCGTGCGGCGGCCCAGGCGTCGATCGAACCCGCGCAGATCGGAGCGATCGTTCACGGCACCACGCTCGCCACCAATGCTCTGATCGAACGGCGCGGCGCGCGCACCGCCTTCATCACGAGCGAAGGCTTTCGCGACGTCATCGAGATGCGCACCGAAAGCCGCTTTGAGCAATACGACCTGAGCATCGCACTGCCCAAGCCGCTCGTGCCGCGCTGCGACCGCTTCGCCGTGGGCGGCCGCATGGACGCGCAAGGCAACGAGCTCGTGCCGCTCGACCTCGATGGCCTCGAGCGGATCATTGCGGCGATTCGCGTCGCTGAATTCCCGAGTGTGGCAGTGGGCCTGTTGCACAGTTATCGCAATCCAACCCACGAACGCGCGGTGCGCGAGCGTCTACAGCAGCACTTGCCTGGCGTCGCCATATCGCTGTCCAGCGAGGTTTCGCCACAAATTCGCGAGTACGAGCGTTTCAACACCGTCTGCGCGAACGCCTATGTCAAGCCGCTGATGTCGTCTTATCTCAACCGGCTGGCCACGGCGCTCGAAAGCGAAGGCATGCGCTGTCCGCTCTACATGATTCACTCGGGCGGCGGCCTGATGTCGCTGAAAAGCGCTGCTGAGTTTCCGGTGCGTCTGCTCGAATCCGGCCCCGCCGGTGGTGCGATTTACGCGAGCCACGTTGCGGCCCGCTTCGGGCTCGACAAGGTGCTTTCCTTCGACATGGGCGGCACGACCGCGAAAATCTGTCTGATCGAGGAACAGCATCCAAAGACCGCGCGCACTTTCGAAGTGGCGCGCACCTATCGTTTCAAGAAAGGCAGCGGCATGCCGATCTCGATTCCCGTCATCGAGATGGTCGAGATCGGTGCAGGCGGCGGGTCGATTGCGCATGTCGACGATTTGCGCCAGGTGCGCGTCGGCCCTGAAAGCGCCGGCTCGGAGCCGGGGCCGGCCTGCTACGGCCGCGGTGGCCGGCGGCCGACCGTCACCGATGCCGATCTTCTGCTGGGCAAGCTCGATGCGAACCGCTTCGCAGGCGGCACGATCCAGTTGGACACCGCTGCGGCGAACGGCGCTGTCGAGCGCGATATCGCGCAGCCGCTGCAAGGCGATCCAGTGCAGGGCGCCTTCGCGGTGGCGGAGATGGTCGACGAAAACATGGCCAATGCCGCCCGCGTGCATGCGGTCGAAAACGGCTGCGAGCTGGCCGAATACACGATGATCGCTTATGGCGGCGCGGCGCCTCTGCATGCAGCGCGCCTGTGCGAGAAGCTCGGTATCGCGCAACTGTTGATACCGCCCGGCGCGGGCGTGGGCTCCGCAATCGGTTTTCTGCGCACGCCATTCGGCTACGAGTCGCTGCGCAGTGCGGTGATGCGCCTGAGCGAATTCGACAGCGGCATGGTCAACACGCTGATAGATGAAATGAACGTCGAAGTTGCCGCGTTTTTGCGCGAGACTGGCCACACAGGCGAACTGCGACGCGAGTTACGCGCCTATATGCGTTACACCGGACAGGGCTGGGAGATTCCCGTCAGCGTCGCGGCTGAGCGTTTCACGGCATTCGACGTGGCCGCCTTGCGCCACAGTTTCATCGAGGCCTATACGCAGCTGTTTGGACACGAGGTGGCAGGGCTCGACGTGGAAGTGGTCAGTTGGGCGCTTTCCTTACGCACTGTAGAGGCGCGTCCCAAGCGCATCGAGCCGAGCGCCGGCTCGGCAGCGCCAGACCACGGCGGTATTGCCGCGCTCGAACACCGGCCGGTATTCGATGCGAGGAGCGGCCGCTTTCACGATTGCGCGGTCTATGCGCGCGCAAGCTTGCCGCGCGACATACGTATCGATGGCCCTGCGATCATCGTCGAGGACGAAACGTCGACGCTCGTCACCCCGGGTTTTTGCGTCGTCCTGCAACAGGACGATTGCCTGCTCATTCAACGTCGTCGTGAAGGAGATGCATAACATGAACACTACTAACGCCACTATTCATGTTCGTGAGCAGATCATGTGGAACCGGCTCATTTCGGTGGTCGAAGAGCAGGCCGTTACGCTGATCCGCACTGCGTTCTGCACTAGCGTACGTGAAGCCGGCGATCTCTCGGCCGGCGTGTTCGACGCGCAGGGGCGCATGATCGCCCAGGCAGTGACCGGCACGCCCGGGCACGTCAATTCGATGGCGGAATCGGTCGGCCATTTCCTTGCGCGTTTCCGCCCGGATCAACTTGCGCCCGGCGACGTGCTGGTCACCAACGACCCTTGGCTCGGCACCGGCCATCTGCACGACATCACCACGGTGACGCCGGTATTTCGTGGCGCGGGACACCCGATTGGCTTTTTCGCAGCGACTGCGCACGTGGTCGACATCGGTGGGCGCGGCTTTGGGCCGGACGCCGGCGAAGTCTACGAGGAAGGGCTGTGCATTCCGCCGATGAAGCTGTTCCGGTGCGGCGAGCTGAATGCCGATCTCATCGGGATTCTGCAAAGCAACGTGCGCGAGCAGGATCAGGTGATCGGCGACTTCCATTCGCTTGCGGCATGCAATGAAACCGGCCGCAAACGGCTGACAGCGATGATGGACGAGTTCGGTCTCGATAATCTGGCAGAGCTCGCGAATTTCATCTTCGAGCATAGCGAACGCGCGACCCGCGAACGCATTGCGGCGCTGCCACGCGGTCAGCATCGCTATGCGATGACGGTGGACGGTTACGAGCATCCGGTCGAACTGGCAGTCACGCTCGAAGCACGCGACGACGCGATGCTCGCCGACTTCGCCGGTACGTCGGGACCGAGCACATATGGCATCAACGTGCCGCTGACTTACACCAAGGCCTATGCGTGCTACGCGCTCAAATGCGCGATTGCGCCGGACATCCCGAATAACTGGGCCTCGCTGCGGCCGTTCGAAATCATTGCGCCACAGGACTGCATTCTCAATGCACCACGGCCGCTGCCGGTTTCCGTGCGGCATGTGATCGGGCATCTGATTCCCGATGTGGTGCTGGGTGCGCTGCAGGATATGTGTCCCGGCATCGTCCCCGCCGAAGGCGCGAGCGCCTTGTGGAACCTGCAGATGAAGTTTCAGGGCGCGCGCGACGATAACCGCGAGACACGCAACGAATTGCTCGTCTTCAACAGTGGCGGCACCGGGGCCCGGCCGGCGAGCGACGGCCTCAGCGCGACGGCATTCCCAAGCGGCGTGCATACGATGTCAGTCGAGGTCACGGAGAGCATTGGCCCTATCGTGATCTGGCGCAAGGAACTGCGGCCGGATTCGGGTGGCGCGGGCAGATGGCGTGGCGGTCTCGGTCAGAACATCGAGATCGGCGCTCGCGAGGGCTTTCAGTTCAGCCTGAATGCGATGTTCGACCGTGTCGCGTTTCCCGCACGCGGCCATCGGGGGGGCGGTAATGGGGCGGCGGGCAAGGTGCACCTGGATGACGGCACGGCGCTGCGTGCCAAGGGCCGCCAGGCGATTCCCGAAGGCCGCCGGCTGGTGCTCGAGCTGCCGGGCGGCGGCGGCTATGGCCGGGCGGAGGAGCGTCCCGCTGAGCAGGTGGAGCGCGACGTCGCATACGGTTATCTGAGCCCGGAGCAGGCCGAGCATGATTATCCCGGGGTCTTCACGCAGCGGCCCCGCACCTGAGCATGCTGCGTTTCGCTATGGGATCAGCGGCACCTGGACGGATAGCCGATGATTTCCTCGCGACATACATCTTCCAGCAGCCACTCGGCGAAATTCATCAGGGTGTCGGAGTTCTTGCGGTCGTTTTTGTAGAGCAGGAAAAATTTTGGTGTTTTTTCGAGTGGAAGCCTGCTCAGCAGATCGACGCCGAACGGCGCGATCAGCCGGCCGGAACGGATTTCAGTGAGTGCATCGAGATACGAAATGAAGCCGACGCCGAGACCCGCGAGCGTCGCTTCGAGCATTGCGCTGTGCGTGTGCAACAGCAATGTCGGTTGAGCATGTCTTTCTTCGATACCGAGCAGCGCGAGCGTGTCGTGCCACAGGCTATTACCGCCAAGTGGTGAGATCAGCGTATGCCTCAGCAGGTCTTCGGGTTTCTCCACGGGATTCTGCTTGAGCAGCGCCGGGGCCGCGGCGAGTACCTTCAGGTCCTCGATCAACGGCACTTCCGTGAAATCGCTGTTGCCGCCATAACCCCAGTGAATCGCGGCATCGAGGCCGAGATCGTCGAAGTCCACCAGGTCCACACCGATCGACATTCTGAAATCGAGCTCGGGAAACTGACGGGTGAAATGACCAAGGTGGCGGATCAGGCATGCGGTTGCGAAGTACGGGCTGACATGCAGAAACAGCTTGGGTGTGGCGCGTGCCCTCTTGATCAACGTCACGCCTTCGGAGATCTGGTCGAGTCCCCGCCGCACATATTCCACCAGCATCTCTGCGGATTCCGTGGCTGCCACGCTGCGCACGTGACGATCGAATAGCGGCCTGTCAAGCGATTCTTCGAGCAGTTTCAACTGGTGACTGACCGCTTGCGGGGTAATGCAGAGTTCGTCGGCAGCCTGTCGTATCGAGCCGCGGCGCATGACCGCTTCAAAGATCCGGAACGTGTTCAGCGGCGGAAGCCTATAGCGCATGGGCAGCAGGTGTTCGTGTTCAGAGTGAGGGCTGGCGAGACGGTCGGGTGCACGACGCAACAGTCGAAGAAACTGACCAGCGGGGCCGCCGGTACGTGAGTATAGGTGGAACAAAAAACGGCCGCAGAACCCGGCGATTCATGTGCAGGTATGCGGATTCAGCTCCATTGTCTCGACGGCGTCGTCGCGTTGCGGCGTTACCGATGGATAAGGGTTTACCCGTAACAAACCTGGCTTGGCCTGGCTGAATTGTTTTCTTGTTTGTCTTTCGATTTCCGGATCGCGAAGATCAATCGGACCAGCAACAGAGAACGCGCCGCGCTTCCCGTTGCCCATCTTTCGCGGGCCATTTATTCGGCTTGTAGATACCGTAACCACAATACGGTTAACCAATGAAACAGAAATCACGCTCAGGCAAGTATTCCGTGAACAACGGATTTTGAAAAGATACCCTTCCAGTCGACGCCGTGCTGGCGGGACGTCCCCGCGAAGTGAACTCCGTTTATCGCGGACACTTAACCTTTAAAGGATTGCAAAATGGCTACATTTGAGACGGCTTTGCGAATGGTGCTGAAAAGCCTGACGACGCTAAGTCTCGCAGCAATTGCACACGCAGCGTTCGCGCAAGACAGCTCCGTCAAGATCGGCTTCGCGGGTCCTTTAACGGGTCCATCCGCCAGCTATGGCAAGGATCTGGAAATGGGCGCGCGTTTGGCTATCGACGAGGCCAATGCCGCCAACATCATGATCCATGGCAAGCAGTTGCAGCTCACGCTCGATTCCGAGGACGACCAGGCCGATCCCAAGATGGCGGTGCAAGCCGCCCAACGGTTGATCGATTCGAACGTCGTCGCGGTTGTCGGGCATTTCAACTCGGGTACCACGCTGGCGGCGTCTTCGGTTTACGACCGAAGCGGGATGGTGCAGATTGTCCCGTCGTCGTCCAACCCCACGATCACCCACCAAGGCTTCAAACTCCTGTTTCGTCCGTACGGCACCGATAACACGGTTGCTGAAGCGGCCGCGGCGCTGGCAGTACAGACCCTCCACGCCAAGCGGATTGCGATCATCGATGATCGCACCGCGTACGGCGCGGGTTTGGCCGACGAATTCGACGCAGCAGTGAAAGCCCAGGGGGGGCAGGTCACAGCCCGCGAATTCACCTCAGACCAAGCCACCGACTTTAAGGCGGTCCTGACTCACATCATCGGTCAGCAGGCGGATCTGGTGTTCGTCGCGTGCCTCGGCGCAGAAGGCGCGTTGATCGTCAAGCAAGCTCGTCAGTTGGATTACCGCGGGGCGCTCGTGGCTGGGGCGACATATGCCAACAAGAATTTTCTTGCCCGTACCGGCAAGGCCGCTGAAGGAATGTACGCCTTCGAGCAGGGCGCCATCCTGGACCAACTTCCGCAAGGCAAGGTGTTTCTCGCGAGCTTCCGTGCCAAGTATGGGGCTGACCCGATTGGCTTTGCTCCGTTTGCATATAACGACATCTGGGTGATCGTGAATGCCATGAAGGCGGCCAATTCGACTGACCCAAAGGTGTTTGCCCCGGCCATCTCGACGCTGTCCTTTCAAGGTGTGTTCGGCACGGTGGAGTTTAACCAGTTCGGCGATTTAAAGAATCCAAAGACCACGCTGTTCAAGGTTGAGCAGGGCAAGTGGGTGCCGGTGAAGTCCTGATGCGCGTCAAGCTGGCGAGGCAATCCATTACTCCTGCCAAAGGTGCGGACCTCAGGGGTCAAGACGCCGTGATCGCGCTGTAGACCAGCGTGCGCAACGGACGACGCACCGGGTGTGCGCTCGACGGCAGGAGTTGGGTGAGGAACAGCACGATCAGGTCCTCGCGTGGATCGACCCAGAAGAACGGAATCCGAGCATCGGCCGGGTGATGCGTTTGATGGCCCGTGGTCCTGCTCAACTACGTTGTTCAGATAAGTGATTGAGAAGGTCCGGTGCGTACGCCGGACCCTTGCCAGATGCGACCGGTGCAACCGATACGCGCCGCGCGTCAGCCGTGCCTGATTGCCACCGTCTTCAGGTTCGTGAAACCCAGCAGAGCCTCGAAGCCTTTTTCGCGTCCGTGCCCGCTCGCCTTCACACCACCGAACGGCAACTCCACGCCACCGCCTGCGCCATAGTTGTTGTTGGTGCTCACAATTGCCGCTAGCCATGTCAGTAAGTCTGCTCGCGCTGAATTTGGCACAAAACGTCATGATTATCGGCAGAGACGTGCCAAATCCAACAATTTTTCGTTGTTGTAGCGATACAACGACTGAGGGGCACGTTGTCCACTAACGTTGCTAGCGTCGATTTCATGTTCTTTAATGCTGCTAGCGCGTCCTTCCCGCGCATGGGAGTAGACATGGCCTCCTCAGAGGAGACTGAAGCTCGGGCAGCGAAGATTGCGTCAGTGTTGAGACCGCTGGGAAACGGTGAGCTCTCCCGAGAGCAGGCGAAACGAGCTGCGCAATCGCTCAACGTTCACTGGGCGACTGTCTATCGCGTGCGTCGCCGTTTTCTCGCAAATCCTGTGACTAGCACTTTGCAGCCTTCGCCTTGCGGTCGTATACCAGGCGGGCGACTAGACGCCGCGGTTGAGACTGTCATCGACGATGTCGTGCACGAATGGCTGCCCACGCAACGGCAACTAGCCCATCCTGCAACCGATCTTGTGCTTGAAATAAAACGTCGATGTGCTGTTGTGGGCCTGGATTCTCCTAGTCGGTCTGGGCTTGCCCGCAAAAAATGGATCCCTTGCTGAGTGTGTAAAACTCACGCAAGGAGGAAGGAAAGATGGGGAAAGCACCGCTTCAGCGGCCGGATTGAACACACGCGCAGTCAGCCGCGCATCATAGTCACCGGCCATCAATTGCAGTCGCGCACTGGCAGGCGCGCCGTCGGATGCCGTCAACCCCGCGTACGCACCATGTCTAACATGGATTCGATAAGTCAGGTATTCGAGCCGTGCGAACCCATTTGCGTCGAGCAGACTTTCGTCCAGCTCGAGAGCGGTATCGAGCAGCGGCGCGTGGCCGCTGTGCTCGATCGCGGCGCGGGTCGCATAGTGCGGCTGCGCGCCGCGCCGGTTTGTTGCGGGCTGGCCCGGTACCCGGTATTGATAAACGGTTGTCATCGCCATACTGCCTTTCCTTTCAAAATTCATCAGTGCGCGTGCGCCTGCGGCCGCGGCTCGTCGACTTCACCGTTCACGGAGCGCCGGTAATCGGCCTGAGGTGCACCCCGAGTGTCTCAATCCCGGTCGCATACGCACAACTGGTTGCGGGTTTTCGACGGCCGTGGAATTTGTCTGCAAGCCGCACCAGGAGTGGATATCAGGTCAGAGTAGCCAGATCGGCTAAAGTCCAGATTTCTGGACGCAGCGAATGACCCGAAGCCCATGCTGGCAAGAGATTCCAACAAGATTGCGCCTGGAGCAGTTCGAGCAATTTGTCTGGCCGCATCTGAGCCTGGGCCGTCGCGGACCTCCCCCCACGCTGGCCTTGCACAAGATCTTCAACTACATCCTGCAGGCACTGTACATGGGTTGCCAATGGAAGATGCTGCCGATCGACAGGAATGCAGAAGGTCACCCTGAAATTCACTATACGCGCATCTACCGCACGTTTCGTCGCTGGCAGGCCGATGGTTGCATCGATGCCATCTTTTCGGGCTCGGTGCAGCAACTTCATCAGGACCAGCTGCCTGACCTTTCGGTCATCCACGGCGACGGCACCACGACGGCGGCGAAGAAAGGCGGCGACAATCTCGGGTATAGCGGGCACAAGCATCTGAAGGGCGACAAGGTGGTGGCCTTGTGCGATCGCAACTGCAACGTCATTGCTCCATTCATCAGCGCTCCCGGCAACCGCAACGAATCACCGCTGTTGCGCGACGCGCTGCCCAGCCTTACCGCCATGGCCCGCGCCATTGGCGCGGACCTGCACGGTTCAATCGTCAGCCTGGATGGCATTTACGACTGCAGGGCCAACCGCAAGGCGATCTTCAATCGCGGCATGACCCCGAACATCCCCGAGAATCCGCGCGGACGCAAAATACCGAAGCGGGGCCGCAGCAGCGCTACGATCCGGCCATCTTCGAGGAGCGCTTCAGGACCATTGAACGGGTCTTCGCCTGGGAGGACAAGTTCCGCCGTCTGCTGCTGCGCTTTGAACGCATCAGTGACGTTCACTACGCGTTCAAGACGCTTGCCTATACGATGATTAACCTGCGCCACTACTGCTGAACCAGCGCGGGGCTCGCACTTCACTGACTGCGGCACGCGCCGTGATTGCTCACGCCTGTTGCATTCGCGGTCCTGATCATAATGCAAACTCCGATATCGAGATACCAGTCGCTTTTCACAACGATGTTCCTGGCTTCGCACGATTACCAACGGTCATCGTAGTTCTTCCGTTCGCAATGGACGGAAACGCGCAACCAGTTGCGTCCTTGCCATAGCGCAGTCGGCCAACGCCGCCAACGCCTGCCTGCGGGCGTCCACGTCGCTCAGCGCAACCTTTTGCGCGAGCCGATAGTAGTGGCCGGCGAGGCTCTCGGCCTGCTGCACGAGCGTCAGCAACTGCTCGCGGCGATCGGCGAGCATCGACGAGCGCGCCTGCCAGGCGCCAAACGCGCCGATCAGCACGAGGCCGATCCATAGCAAAGCGATCATCGAAAGAAGCTTGCGGTTCAATGTCATCTTCATGGATAAGGAGGGCGATACAGTTCGGCCCGACGCGCGCGCCGGGCTCAACGCGCGACGATCATGCATACCACCGACGCCGTTGCAACGAGCTTATCGTCCTGCCACAGCTCTCCGGTCACGTTGCACACACCGCGTCCCCTGCGCACCAGCGTCGCCCGGCCAATCAGGCGGCCGGGCTTCGCGGGCCGCAAGAACGAGGTGTTCAGGCTAAGCGTGGCGCAGTGCTCGCCCTCAGCCAAAGTAGACGTGACGAGCGTCGCCGTCACGTCATCGAGCATCGCGCACAGCATGCCGCCCTGTACCTGACCTGCCGGGTTGAGGAACGCTGGCGTGCCCACGTACTGCGCCTGAAGCGTGCCGTCGCCCAGCGACAGGAATGCCCCGCCAAGCGTCGTCGTCACCGGCGGCAGCGAGCCGTTCGTGCCGTACGGGTGCGCGAGAGCCTGTTTTTCGTCGATTTCCATGGTTGGTCTCCTTTTTTTCGCGGCCGATTGCGCTCCGAAACCGAAGCGCCCTCCGCATTGCTTTGCTGCCTATTCGCCGCGGAACACCGGTCTGCGCTTTTCCTGCCACGCCAGCGCGCCTTCACGCAGGTCCTGCGATGCATCCGCCTGCGTCACGTCGCGCCAGAACTCATCTTCGTCGAGCGCGCCGCTCGCGATCCGGTTCAGGTGCTTCTTCATGCCGAGCAGCGCCAGCGGCGCCATCGCGGCAAGCTCCGCGCTCAGGCGCTCGACTTCGTCGCACAGCGCGTCCGGCGCCACTACCGTATCGAGGAAGCCGCAGGCTTGCATCTGCGCGGCATCGAACGTCGCCGCCGCAAGCAGCAGCTTCTTTGCCGTATTCAGCCCCAGCCTCGAAACATAGCGCTGCAGGCCGTCGCGATAGAACAGCAGGCCAAGCCGCGCAGCCGGCACGAACATCTGGCTTGTTTCAATGCCGATTCGAAAGTCGCAGGCGAGCGCGAGATCGGTCGCGCCGCCGTACACGCCGCCGTTGATTGCCGCGATCGTTACCGGCCGCGCGCTCTCCAGCTCGTTAGCGAGCGCCTCGAAGCTCGCGCCCGCGCTACCGTCGGAGACGCTGCCAATGTTGAAGCCAGCGCAAAAGTGCCGGCCTTCGGCACACATCCGAAGCACAAGGACTTCGTGCCGCGCGTTCACGTCGCGGATGAAGGCGCGCAAGATATGGAGGTCTTCCGGTTCGAGCCGGTTCGCCATGTCGGGGCGGCGCAACTTGATCGTCGCCATCGGGCCGGTGAGGATCAGTTCCGGCGCAAGGCCGGGCGCACGGGCGGCTGGTTTCGAGGTCATTGTCGGTTCACTGGAAGTTGTAGATCTGCATCGTGGTCTCGCCGGCCTCGATGCGCTTGCAGATCGCCGCTTCGTCAATTTCGCGCTGCGCGGCCTTTGCGACGACTTCGGCCGCACGGGCTCGCGGGACCGCGACCACGCCGTCGCGGTCGCCGACGATCAGGTCGCCAGCCTCGACAGTCGTGTTGCCGAGCAGAACCGGCGCGTTGAGCCAGCCGATCGCGCCGTAGTCCTTGCCTGTGCCGCGAATCGACAGACCGCGTGAGAACACCGGGAAGCCGATCTGTTCGAGCAGGTCGGCATCGCGCACGCAGCCGTCGATGACGAGGCCCGCGAGACCGCGCACCTTGGCCGCCGTGGTCATGACCTCACCCCAGTAGCCATGGTCGTATGCGTCGTTCGTGTAGACCACGAGCACATCGCCCGGCTTGGCCGCAAGGATGGCACGGTGCAGCCAGAGGTTGTCGCCGCCCGGCGAATGCACGGTGAACGCCGTGCCGCAAATCTTGAAGCCCGGCACGACCGGCTTGATCGAAGTCGGCAGCACGCCGATCTTGCCGCCGGCCTCGTGCAATGCAGCTGCCGGCACGTTACGCGCGGCTTCGACGACCTTCGCGTCGACGTGCTCGAAATCGAGGCGGGTCGTGCTTGCCTGATCGTGTTCCTTGATGGCGCTCATGCTCACTTTCCCCGGGTCTGCAGTTGATGGTACTTGAACTGCTTACGCGCCTCGTCGAGACGCATGCCGCCACGGCAGGCCTCGCGGATCGCTTCTTCAGCATCGTGAATCGTTTCGGCGTCGTCGAGCACGGCGTCCTCGTGCTCGCGCGGAATCACGATGATGCCGTCGGCATCGCCACGCAGAATGTCGCCGGGCTGCACGCGCGCGTCGCCGATGTTGACCGGAATGTCGGTCGCCTCCACCTGCACGCGATCCTTGCCGGTACGCATCCAGTGATCGCGGCTGAACACGGGATAGCCGAGCTTGAGGCACAATGCGACGTCGCGGCACACGCCGTTGATCACCGTGCCACCCAGGCCGCGGCGGTGTGCGATCTCGGTAAGGATGTCGCCCCACACGGTCGCGTCCTCGCGGCCGCCGTTGTCAAGCACGACGACCGCGCCGGGCGGCACGTCGTCGATATAGTCGCCCACCGTCCCGGGTGGATTCGCGGCGGGACCGTACTTGAGGGTCCACGCGCGGCCCGCGATGCGAAAATCCGTGCTGCGCGCCTTGATCCTGTAGCACTGGCCGTTGATGCCGAGCTTGTCGAGGGCGTCGGAGAGGGTGGCCGTATCGAGCCTCGCAGCGCGCTCGACGTTGTGGTTGTCGTTTGTCGTCATGGTTTGCGTTTTCTTCCGTGGATTGCAATTGCGTTCAGGCGAGCATGTGTTCGTAATTGCCGCCCATCACTTTGCCGACCGGCGAGCCAGACAGGATCGCCTTGGCCATCGCGGCTTCCTTTGCGACGATCGTCTCGGCAGTGTCGAGCACGATGCCGATGTCGCCGGCGCGGATGAAGATCACAGCGCTGTTGTCGGCCACGACATAGTCGCCTGCCTCCACCTGCACTTCGCCGATCTGCACCGGCACATTGGTGCCCTTCTCGACCACGCGGCCGCGCGCTGTGCGCGCCGTGGTCGCGCGGCTGAACACCGGCAGTTCATAGGCGATGGCTTCGTCAATATCGCGCACGGGCCCGTCGGCCACCACGCCTGCGACTTCGCGCACTTTCGCGGCAAGTGAAAGCAGGCCGCCCCAGCAGCCGGCTTCGACGCCGCTGCGCTGCTCGATCACGATCACGTTGTCGGCGTCGGCCTGTTCGATTGCGGTGCAGCCCAGGTGCACCGACGGTCCCGGGGGCGCTTCGCCCGTGTCGAGCTTGACGGTAATCGCGCGGCCCGCGACGCGGCCGGCACCGGCGCGCTGTGGCAAACCGCTCACCACGCCGCTCAGCTTGAGTTTGTCGAGCGCGTCCGACACGGCGCAGCAATCGAGCCGGCGCAGGCGCTGTACGTTTTGGTCAGCCATGATGTGTTGTACTTTCCTGAAAAAAACTTGAAGTGCGATGCGAGCGCCCCGTCCTGGACGGACAGGGCTGCCGCGTTCAGTCGAGCGAATGCCAAGCCGCGAAAGCGAGGCCCGTGCCGGTCAGGGCCGCTGTGCGGTAACCCGGCACGTAGGTGATCCATTCGAGGTCGAGCGACTTCAGTGCCTCCACGCCGATGATCCAGTTACGGATCTCCGAGCTGCCAGCCTGCAGCTTCTTCGGATCGAGCGCGGCCAGCCATTCGCTGTCCTTGCGGCGGATCGCGTCGATGATGCCGTTGTCGAGTTCCTCGTCCACGACGAAGTGCGACAGGCCGCCCGAGGCGAGCACACCCACACGCAGGTCTTCGGGGTACGCCTCGATCAGCTCGCGCAGCGCACGGCCGAGCTGGATGCAGCGGCGCGGCGTGGGCTGGTTCGGCGGATCGAACGTATTGACGATGACCGGGATCACCGGCAGGTCGAGCCCCTGCATATAGCGGCGGTGAATGAACGAGAACGCATGGCCCTCGTACTGGTCGCGCTCGAGACCGTCCATCGCGGTGATGTCGAAATCGCGGTCGCACAGCTCGCGGATCAGCCAGCGCGCCATGTCGGCCTCGACGGGATAGTGCACGTCGGCATCCGGCTCCTGGCGCATCGTGCGCGCCTTCGCGTACCAGCTTTCGTTCGGGCTTGACACGCGCTTCGCGTTGCGGATCGTCTCGCCGTAGTAGATCGCGAAGGCCGGATTGCTGGTCGTGCGAAACAGTTCGGTCTGGTCGTCGCCGACCACGAGCAACACGTCGAGCTTCGCCGCGCGGATACGCTCGCGCAACTCGTCCATGGCCGCTTCAGCCTGATCGTAGCGCTCGCCCATCTTGTCGGCCGTCACCATCGCCTCGCAATCCGTCGGGGCGATCTTGAGCAGCTCGTCATAAGTCGTGGGGTTGCCGAGGCGATCGAAGTAATAAGGATTCTTCGGATCGACCTGCTTGAAACCATGCTGCCAGTCTTCGCGCTGGCAAACCAGCATGATGCTGTGCGATGAACCGAATCCGGCGACCAGTCGTGCCATTTCGTCTCTCTCTTCAATACCTGCCGTTAATGCGCGTCAGACTACGAAGGCCGAGCGCCACTGCTCTATCTGTTGATCGTCGTAGCCAAGCTCGTTCAGGATCGCCTGCGTATGCTCGCCCTGCTCCGGCGCGAGGCGCGGCGTCTGCGCGCGCGGGTAGCGCGAGAGACGGAACGGCGTGCCGACGAACGACACTTCGCCCTTGCCCGGCACATTGGCCGGCCACGCAATGCCCAGATGCTTGACCTGCGGATCGTCGAATACGTCGTTGACCTTGTAGATCGGGCCGCACGGCACGCCGACCTTGATCAGCAGCTCGGTCCACTCGCGCGTGGTGCGCGTGAGGAACACCTCGCCGACCGTCTTGTTGACTGCATCGCGGTTTTCGACGCGCACCGGGTCCGATTCGTAGCCAGGCTGGCCGACCAGGTGCTGCAGGCCGAGCGCCTCGCACAGGCGCGCGAACATCGAATTGCCGATCGCGGCCAGATTCAGGAAGCCATCCCTGGTCGGGAACACGCCGGTCGGCACCGTGAGCGGATGCTCGTTGCCGATCTGCAGCGGCACCTTGTTGTCCACGAGCCACTGCGCGGCCTGGAAGTCGAGCATCGCGATCTGCGCTTCGAGCAGCGAGGTCTGCACCCACTGGCCCTCGCCCGAGGCTTCGCGTTCGAGCAGCGCGGTCATGATCGCCTGCGCGCAGAAGTGCCCCGAGCACAGGTCGGCAATGGGGATACCGACGCGCATCGGACCTTCGCCCGGCTTGCCGGTCAGGCTCATCAAGCCGCCCATGCCCTGCGCAATCGAGTCGAAACCGGGCCACTTCGCATACGGGCCGTCCTGGCCAAAGCCCGAAATGCTCGCGTACACGAGGCGCGGATTGACCGCGCGCAAGGCTTCGTAACCGATGCCGAGGCGATCCTTGACGTCGGGGCGGAAGTTCTCGATGAACACGTCGGCACGCTTGACCAGCTCGCGGAGAATCTCGAGGCCGGCCGGGTCCTTCATGTTCAGCGTCAGGCTTTCCTTGTTGCGGTGCAGGTTCTCGTAGTCGGCGCGGTTATGGTCGCGGCCGCCGATCATGTCGTCACCGCCCGGCGCGCCAGGCGGGATCTCCAGCTTTATCACGCGCGCGCCCATGTCCGCGAACACACGCATGGCCGTGGGGCCCGCGCGTACGCGCGAGGCGTCGATGATCGTGAAACGCGACAGCGGACCTTTCTTTGGATCGTGGCGGCTGTGCTTTTCCTTGAAATTGGCTGACATGCCTTTGTCTCCTCTTTGGTCTCGTTCAGGCCGGCGTGAACATCGGCACCGGGTATTCGCCCTCGCTCGGCTTGAAGACGAGCTTCGCGCGCTGGCCGATCGAGAGCGCTGCGGGATCGCAGTCGACCAGATTGGTCAGCATCGTCACGCCCTCGTCAAGCGTCACGTACGCGAGCGTGTAGCGCGCCTCGTCCTTGCCCATGGTGCTGAACGAATAGACTGTGCCCAAACCCTTCGTGTCTACCCATTCGGTGTTCGAGCTCATGCAGTGCGGACAGATGTCGCGCGGGTAGTAATGCGTTTCACCGCAGTCCTCACAGCGCTTGATCAGGAGGCGCCCTTCTTTCGCGGCCTCCCATAACGGCATGGCCTCAGGCAGCACGCGCGGCGCGGGGATGCGACGCGGGCCAGCTGGCTTCGCTGCGGGTTTGGCAGCAGGCGTGGCGCCCTGAGCCGGGGCGCCGGTAGTCGGTTGAGTCGTGCTCATGATTACTCCCGTTCCATGATCAGCGTGCCCGCGGTGTGACGCGACGCCAGCGCGCCGCCGATACCGTTCGCGAGCGCGATGTCGCAGTTCTTGACCTGTACGGCGGGGTGTGCCTCGCCGCGCAGCTGGCGCACCGCTTCGATCACCTTGGTGATGCCTCCGCGGTTCGCCGGATGGTTGTTGCACAGGCCCCCGCCGTCGGTATTGAACGGCAGCTTGCCCACGCCCGAGATCAGGCCGCCGTCCATCACGAACTTGCCGCCCTCACCCTTCTTGCAGAAGCCGAGGTCTTCGAGCTGCATGAGGACCGTGATCGTGAAGCTGTCATACAGCGACGCGTACTTGATGTCCTGCGGCGTGAGACCGGCCTCGGCGAACGCAGCCGCACCTGACCACTTCGCTGCCGACCAGGTCAGGTCGATGTTGCCGCCAGCCGAGTGCTTGGGCGCCTCGCCGGTGCCGCGCACCTTGACGAGCGGACGCTTGAGCTGCTTCGCGATTTCCGGACGGGCAACGATCAGCGCGCCGCCGCCGTCACTCATCACGCAGCAGTCCAGACGATGCAGCGGATCGGACACCATCGGCGAATTGACGACGTCCTCGACGGTCACAACGTTGCGCAGCATCGCGTTAGGGTTGTGCTGCGCGTGGTGCGAGGCCGCGACCTTGATCCACGCGAGTTGTTCGCTCGTGGTGCCGAACTCGTGCATGTGACGCTTCGCGACCATGCCGTACAGGTTCTGCGTGGCCGGGCCGAACGGCAATTCGAACTGCACTTCCGGCGCGTCCGGGTCCGACGCTCTCAGCGACAGCGCGGCGCCTGCTGCGCGCGGACGGCCCGCGAGCGTGATCAGCGCCACATTGCAACGGCCGGCCTTGATCGCTTCCGCCGCGTGCGCGACGTGCAGGATCGGCGCGGAACCGCCGCACTCGGTCGAATCGACGTGGCGCAGCTTGAGGCCCAGGTATTCGGCGACCGTCGTGGTGCCGAGGCCTGGCGCGTCACCGGCGCAGAAGTAACCGTCGATGTCGTCCCTGGTCAGGCCCGCGTCTTCGAGCGCGCCCTTCGCCACATCGGCGTGCAGGCGCACGACCGACAGGTCATCCGCCTTGCGCGTCGGGTGCTCGTAGGCCCCGACGATATACGCTGCTCCGTTCAGGCTCATGCCGCCTCCTCTGTGAGACGCTGCGAGGTGAAGCGCTGCAGATGCCAGCTCGCATCGCCATAGGTCATGTTGATCGCGAACATGCGCTTGGCGTAGTGGCCGACGCGGCACTCTTCCGTCATGCCCATGCCGCCGTGCAGCTGGATGCCCCATTCGCCGGCCGCACGGCACGCGTCGCCGACATAGGCCTTCGCAGCCGACACGAAACGGCGGCGACGCTCGGGATCGTTCCCGTCCACGGCCATCGCGGCTGCGCAGGCCATCGACTTGCTCTGTTCGAGCGAGATCAGCATGTCGGCCACGCGGTGTTGCAGCGCCTGGAACTTCGCGAGCGGCGCGCCGAACTGCGTGCGTGTCGTCAGGTGTTCGGACGTGTGTTCGAGCAGTGCTTCGAGCACGCCGACCGACTCCGCCACCAGCGCGGCATTCGCGCGGTCGAGGGCAGCTTCGATCAGGTCGTGGGCCGCACCGGCCGCACCGATCAGATCGGCCTTGCTCACGGCCACGTTGTCGAATGTGACGTGCGCGGCTTCGCGTGCGTCGATCGTCTCGAAGTTGCGCAGGCTGATGCCGGGCGCCTTCGCGTCCACGAGGAAAAGAGACAGGCCTTCCCTGTCGCCGCGCTGGCCCGCCGTACGCACCGCCACCACGAAGGCATCGGCGATTGCAGCGTCGAAGACGATCGTCTTCGTGCCGTTGATCTTCCAGCCGTTGCCAGTTTCGGTGGCGGGCACAGCCAGACGCGTGATGTCGTAACGTGCCTCGGCTTCGCTAACGGCGAACGCAAGCACCTCCTCGCCCGTTGCCACGGCTTCGAGCCATGCGACCTTCTGTTCGACGCTGCCGGCCGAGCCGATCAGCGTGGTAGCCGGCAGGCCGCTCGCGAGCCAGCCCGCGCCGCCGAGCGCGCGGCCCAGCTGCTGCGCGACGAGCATCGTTTCCACCGCACCGTAACCGCTGCCGCCGTGAGCGGCGTCGATCACGAGGCCGGTCAGGCCCATCTCGGCCAAACCCTGGCGACGCTTCGCGGCCAGTTCCTTGTCCTCGGCGTTGCCGCGCAGGTGCGCGGGATATTCGCCATCGCAGAAGCGGCGCACCGCATCCTGCAACGTGACGTGATCTTCAGTCAGAGAAAAATCCATATTCGTATTCCGCCTCAAGCATTGAAGAACGCGCGGCTGATCAGATTGCGCTGCACTTCGTTGGTCCCGCCGTAGATCGACACCTTGCGTGCGTCGAAGTAGTTCGCCGCCACCGCGATCAGTTCGTCCGGGCTCGGGCCTTCGTAGCCGGCCGCATCGAGCATGGCCTGCTCGTCGAACGGCACGGCGAACGGGCCAGCGATTTCTGTCAGGAGTGCGTAGATGCCCTGGCGCAGCTCCGTGCCGCGCACCTTGAGCATCGGCGCCTCAACCGTTGGCACGCAGCTCGCCTGGTTCTCGCTCAGCATGCGCAGGCCCGTGAATTCGAGCGCCATCAGCTCGACTTCGAAGCGGCTGATGCGCGACTGGAGCAGCGGATCGTTTTCGAGGCCCTGCTGCTTCGCGAGGTGCCTGGCGCGCGCAAGCTGCTGCTTGCACGAACCGATACCGGCGATACCGGTGCGCTCATGGCCGAGCAGAAACTTGCCGTAGGTCCAGCCCCTGTTCAGTTCGCCGACGAGGTTTTCCTTCGGCACGCGCACGTTGTCGAGGTAGACCTCGTTGAGGTCGGTACCGCCTTCGAGCATCCTGATCGGGCGAACTTCGACGCCCGGCGCATGCATGTCAATCAACAGGAACGAGATGCCTTCCTGGGGCTTCGCGGCCGGATCGGTGCGCACGAGCGCGAACATCATGTCGCACCAGTGCGCGTACGAGGTCCAGACCTTGTGGCCGTTGACGACGAAGTGATCGCCGTCGAGCACGGCCGTCGTGCGCACTGCCGCGAGGTCCGAGCCTGCGCCCGGCTCCGAGAAGCCCTGCGCCCACCAGGTTTCGCTGCGCAGGATCTTCGGGATGTACGTAGCCTTTTGCTCAGGCGTGCCGAATGCATTGAGCACCGGGCCAAGCATGTTGATGCCGCTCGCCACGATACGCGGCGCGCCGCCCAGCAGCGTCTCTTCGTCGAAGATGTAGCGCTGCACGTGCGTCCAGCCCGGGCCACCGTGTTCCTTCTTCCACGACGGCGCGATCCAGCCCTTCTCGTAGAGCTTCGTATACCACTCGACGTAGTCTTCCCGCTCGATGCGCAGACCGAGTTCGGCCTTTCGCTTCAGGCGGGGCGACAGGTTCTGCTTCACGAACTCGCGCACTTCGGCGCGGAATGCCTGGTCCTCGGCGGAGAATTCCAGCTTCATTCGATATGTCTCCTCTGATCCGGGGGCTCAGTGATGGGCGGGGCCCTTGGCGCCGCATACCACGAGTGCGTCGAGCGCCAGCACGCGGTCCGGATAGGCCACCAGCGGGTTGACATCGATTTCGGTGATTTCGGGGTTCGCGCGCATCTGGTCGGCAATCGCCGCCACGGCCTTCGCGACGGCCCGGGTGTCCACACCTGCCGCGCCGCGCACGCCTTCGAGCATCGCTGCGGCCTTCAGCCGGCCAAGCTCGACCACGATGTCGTCTTCCGACATGTCTGCCGGCACGAGGCGCACGTCCTTGAGCACTTCGATGAAGATGCCGCCGAGACCCACGAGCACGACCGGACCCCAGTCGGCGTCACGCCTGGCGCCCACCACGAGTTCCAGACCGCGCGGGCCCATCGCTTCGACCAGCGCGCCGTCGAGCACCAGCTCCGGGCGGTGCGACTTCACGCTCATGTGCAGCTTGTCCCAACCGACGCGCAGCGCGACGGCGTCGGCGAGGCCGACCACCACGCCACCGACGTCGCTTTTGTGCGGCAGTTCGCTCGCCTGAGCCTTGAGCACGACCGGGTAGCCGATTTCATCGGCGATCTCGAGCGCTTCGTCGAACGACTTCGCGAGACCGCCCTTCGGCACCGGCAGACCGGCCGCGGCGAGCCAGCCCTTGCCCTGGTATTCGGCGAAGATGCCGTTCGGCGGCACGGCGCCCGGCAGCGGGATCGCCTTCGGCGCTTCGGCGCGGGCACGCTTGGCACGCGCCAGCGATTCGCCATACGAGGCCACGCGGGCGCACGCACGCAGCGCGCGGTCCGGCGAACGGAAGAACGGCACGCCGCTCGCGGCGATCGCTTCCGTGAAGAAATCTTCAAGCTTGTTGTTGTCACCCATCACGGCGAGCACAGCCGGCTTCGTTGCGCGCGCAACAGCCGGCACGAGGTGATCGGCCTTGTCGCGCTGCGCGATCGACGGGCCACCCATGATCGAGAGCACGAGCGAACCGATGTTCGGATCGGCCAGCACCGTATCAATCAGTTCGCCGATCAGCCCCGGATTGCGTACGCCGATCGTCGTGTAGTCAAGCGGGTTGTCGGCCACAGCGTAGTCGGGCAGCAGTTCGGTCAGCTTCCTGATGGTCGGCGCGGTCAGGCGCGGCAGCGTCATGCCGATGTCCTCGGCGAAATCGAGCGTGATGTTCTTGATCGCGCCCGAAGCCGTCATCACCGCCGTACCGGCCGACGGCGGCACCGGGAAGCGCGCCAGAATCGTCGTCGTGTCGAACAGTTCGTCAAGCGAATCAACGACCACTACGCCTTCGCGCGCCAGCAGCACGCTCGCCGTTGCGTGATCGCCTGCCAGTGCGCCTGTGTGCGACTGCGCCGCCTCCCGGGCACGCGCGCTCTTGCCCGGCATCAGCATCACGATCGGCTTGCCGGCCGCGCGTGCTTCGCGTGCGAGCCGCAGGAACGTCTGCGGGCGACGGATCTGCTCGGCGTAGACCGCGATCGCGCTCGTTTGCGAATCGGCGATGAACCATGCCAGGTAATCTTCGATGCCGAGGCTCGCCTCGTTACCGGTCGAAACGGTTGCCGTCATCGGCTGGCCACGGCCCATGAAGGCGTCGCGCAGGTTCGCGGCCATCGCGCCGCTCTGCGCCACCACGCCCACGCCACGGCGGCCGCCGGTGGGGTACGGCGCCACGGCTTCGAAGGTCACCGGCACGCCGGCCTCGAAGTTCGTGAAGCCCATGCAGTTCGGACCGATCAGCGCAACACCGCCTTCGGCTGCCACACGCGCCAGCTCTTCCTGCTTCGCGCGGCCTTCGTCACCTGCCTCGGCATAACCCGACGCGAAGATCACGGCGGCGCCGGCCTTCAGCGTGCCGAGCGTGCGCACCGTATCGAGCACGCCCGACTCGGGAATGCACAGCACGGCCAGATCGATCCCTTGCGGCAGCGCCTCGACGCTGTTTACACAGGCGCGGCCATTGATTTCCTGACTGCTGCGCGACACGAGATGAATATCGGCTGCATAACCGAAACGCTCGAGGTTTTGCAGCACGAAATTACCGAAAGCACGCGGATCGGCGGATGCACCGACGATCGCGATCGACTTCGGCTTGAGCACACGCTCGACAGGCTGCACGCCTGCGACATCTATAAGGCTCTTGCTCATCTGATCTGACCTGTGATGTTGATTGAATCCGGATCCGGCATACCAGAATCCGCTGTGATGCGATGCATTCTGGCATACCAGAAGCGGCTTCTCAATACACCAGACACCAAAAACCCACCCTGGTACTTTCCCTAGACAATCGAAGAAGGTGTGTCGAGGTTAGACCTATCCAATTGAAATATAAGAATTTTATCTCTTGGACGCCCGACCTCCGAAGGACTACCGAGGTAGACCAAGGGGAACCAACATCTTGCATACCAGAAATTCATATTGGTATATTTTGGCCACTCACCAACACACCCACCCGAGCTACCCAATGAAACTTGCAGTCGACCCCACTCTTGAGCGCAGTGGCGCGCCGGGCGAAGCGCCCGAGGCGCCTGCGCGCGGTAGGGCCAGTCTCGCGAGCGATATTCGGGCGACCCTGCAGGCCGAAATCGAACAGGGCAAGCTCGCTCCGGGCACGCCGATCGACGAACGTGCGCTCGCGGCCCGGTTCAAGGTGTCGCGCACGCCGGTGCGCGAGGCGCTGCAGCATCTGGTCGCGCGCGATCTGGTGGTGGTCTCGCCGCGCCAGGGCATTGCCGTGGCGCGCCTGTCGATTGCCAAGGTGCGCGCCATGCTCGAATACATAGGCGAGCTTGAAACACTGTGCGCGCGTTTCGCCGCGCGCCGTGCGAGCGACGAACTGCGCGAACAACTGGATCGGGCCCTGATGGCATGCCAGCAGGCAGCCATAGAAGGCGATACGGACCAGTATGCGATCGCCAATGCGCAGTTCCACGACCTGATTTACGAAGGCAGCCGCAACCAGTACCTGGCCGAGCAGATCCGCACGGCGCGCCGCCGCTCGGAGCGCTACCGCATGGCCGACCTGCGCAACCGCGGCCAGATCGCGCGTTCGCTGCAAGAGCACTTCGACATCGCGCGTGCGATCCAGAGCGGCAACGAAGCCAAAGCCGCCGAAGCCATGATGAAACACGTGCCGGCCGGCACCACCGGTTTCTCTGAATTCCTCGCGGCCGTGCCGCGCCATTTCTTCGATCTGGGCGCGGACTGACGCGCGCCCTTCACCACGTATAGACACGGAGGAGACATGCCCCGATCCATCGACGTTCCCGGCCTCGCGCACAAGGTACCGATCCCTGTTGGTTCGCGCGTCGGCAACGTGCTGTGCTCGTCGGCGATTGCGGGCAAGGACCCCGCCGCCGGCAAGCTCGCCGAGACCCCGGCCGATCAGGTGCGCCTCGCGTTCGAAAACCTCAAGCGCTTCCTCGATGCGGGCGGCGCCACGCTGGACCATGTGGTGAAGCTCGCCGTCTACGTCAAGGACGACTCGGTCCGCGAACACATCAACGCGCATTGGCTGGCCTTCTGGCCCGATGCCGCGCATCGCCCGGCACGCCATGTGACCGTGCACGATCTGCAGCACGGCATGGTCATCCAGCTCGAAACCCTTGCGGTAATCGCTTGAGCGCCACAAAAGCGCGCCGTGCACAAGTTATCGCTCCTTTTACTGAACACTCCGAACCTAACTGAGGCTCATCCATGATCATCGATTCCCACGCCCACGTCGTCATGCCCCCGCAAAGCTTCCGCTACATGGCGGAACTCGTCGGCGGCCGCGCGAACCCATCGACCACGCCGAACATCCCCGACGAAGCAGTGCGCAAGCAGGCCGAAGAACTCGTGCGCAGCATGGATTCGGTCGGCACCGACATCCAGTTCATCTCGCCGCGCCCCTACCTGCAGATGCACTCGGTCAAGCCGGCGCGCGTGACCGAACTGTGGACGCGTCACTGCAACGACCTGATCAAGCGCTTCGTCGACATGTTCCCGGACCGCTTCCGTGGCGTGGCCGGCCTGCCGCAGTTCATGAACGACTCGCCGGCTGAGCGCTGCGTCGCCGAACTCAAGCGCTGCGTGAACGAACTCGGCTTCGTCGGCACGCTGCTGAACCCGGACCCGACCGAAGGCGAAGGCCCGGCACCGGCTGGCCTCGGCGACCCGTTCTGGTACCCGCTCTATGACGCGATGACCGAACTCGACGTGCCGGCGCTGATCCACTCGGCAGGCAGCTGCAACCCGCGCGAGTCGTACACGCTGAAGTTCATCAACGAAGAGAACATCGCCGTGATCTCGCTGCTCGAATCGAAGGTGTTCGAGAAGTATCCGAACCTGAGGATCATCGTCGCGCACGGCGGCGGCGCGATCCCCTACCAGATGGGCCGTTTCCGTTCGTGGGCGGCGCGCCGCAACAGCCCGCAGACGTTCGACGAGCAGCTGAGGAAGCTCTACTTCGACACCTGCAACTACTCGAAGGATTCGATCGAGCTGCTGCTCAAGGTCGCCGGCACCGACAACGTGATGTTCGGCACCGAAAAACCGGGTACAGGCAGCGCGCGCGATCCGGTCTCGGGCCGCGACTACGACGACATGAAGCCGGTTATCGAAAGCATCGAGTGGCTGACCGACGAGCAGCGCAAGAACATCTTCGAATGCAACTGCACGCGCGTCTACACGCGTGCCTTCCGCAACTACAAGGCCTGACGCGCCGGACGCAAAACTCGGAGAGGACAGATCATGGCAATGACTCGTGAGGACAATGAGCTGCTGACGCGCGTCGAGAACGGCGCGCCGATGGGCGACATGATCCGCCAGCACTACTGGATTCCGGCCGTGCCGTCGGCGAAGCTCGTGGCCGATGGCGCACCGGTGCTCGTGCGCCTACTCGGCACGAACTATGTGGCGTTCCGCGCAACCGACGGCCACGTCGGCATCGTGGACGAACTGTGCCCACACCGCCGCACTTCGCTGATGATGGCGCGTAACGAGAACAACGGCCTGCGCTGTATCTTCCACGGCTGGAAGGTGGACGCGACCGGTGCCGTCGTCGAGGCGCCGAACCAGGTCGGCGATCAGGCGCAGTTCTGCAAGCGCCTGAAGACCGGCCAATACCGCGTCGAAGAGCGCGGCGGTCTCGTCTGGGTGTGGCTCGGCAAGGGCGACACCCCGCCGCGCTTCCCCGAACTGCCGTTCATGGACCTGCCGGCCGAGCACCGTTCGGTCACGAGTGTCGAAGTGCCGACGAACTGGGTTCAGGCCGTCGAAGCGTCGATGGATTCGTCGCACGTCGGCGTGCTGCACGAGTCGACCACGCAGATCACCGCGGGCGGCGGCAACGAGCGCATGATCATGACGAAGGCACTTGCGCCGCGCTTCGAATTCGAAGACCGCCCGTATGGCTACCGCTATGCCGCCCTGCGCGACATGCCGGACGAGAAGGTCTACGCGCGCGTCAACAACTTCGTGATGCCGTGGTACGGCATCATCTGCCCGCCCGACGCGAAGGGCCCGACCACGGTGTTCTTCTCGACCCCGGTCGACGACGTGACACACCGCGCGTGGTTCGTGCAGTACAACCAGCACCGCCCACTCGGCATGACGATCATGTCAGCCACGCCGGACGTCTGGAACTTCCCGCCGCTGCCGCCTGGCACGCGCGAGGAATCGTTCGGCCAGAACCGCGACCTCATGAAGCGCGGCCACGCGACGGGCTTCTACCAGCACCTCGGCACAGAAGACTTCGCGATGTTCCTCGGCCAGGGCCCGATCTACGACCGCACGCAGGAACAACTGTGCTCGGCCGACGGCGCCGTGCTGCGCGTGCGCGCATTGCTGCTCAAGGCCGCGCGCGAGTTCATCGCCGGCAGGACGCCGACCCTCGCCGACAGCCCGGAACTCGATTACTCGAAGGCCGTCTCGGCTGGCGGCGTGCTGCAGGCCGGCGCCGACTGGCGCACCCTGACCGACGCAAAGTAATACCTACGCAATGACCACCATGCTCGACCCTACTCTCAAGCTGCGTGTCGCGTCGGTTGATGCGCCGACCTCGCTGATCAGGTCCTTCACGCTCGAAGCCGGGGACGGCGCGCTGCTGCCGGGCTACGAGCCCGGCGCGCATATCCAGGTGGAGATCCCGGCTGCCGACGGCGGTGTGGCGCAATGGCGCTCGTATTCGCTGATCAATACCGATCCGCGGATCGATACGCGCGCCGGCGTGCGCGCCTACCGTCTCGGCATCCGGCGCGAGGACGAAGGCCGCGGCGCTTCGCGCTTCATGCACACGCTGCAGGCCGGCGCCATGCTCACGGTGCGAGCACCGGTCAACCACTTCCCGCTCGCCGCCCCGCCTTCGGTGATGCTGATTGCCGGCGGTATCGGCATCACGCCGATGGCGGCCATGGCAGCGGAGCTGAACGCACTCAAACGCGATTACTCGCTGCATTTCTCGGGCCGCACGCGCGACGCGCTGCCGTTCGTCGAAGAGCTGCGCGCGTTCGCGGGCGAGCGCCTCGTGCTGCACGCCGACGACAGCGCCACGCGCCTGTCGATCGACGCGCTGCTCGACGGCGCCCAGGTCAACCAGCCGATCTATGTGTGCGGGCCGGCCGGAATGATCGACGCGGTGCTCGCGGCGGCACGCCAGCGCGGTTGGCACGAGTGCGACCTGCATTACGAACTATTCAGCGAAGCTGCACCGCAGGAAGCCGACACGGCCTTTGAAATCGAGCTGAAGTCCTCGGGCAAAGTGCTGTCCGTGCCCGCCGGCAAGTCGGTGCTCGACACGCTGCTCGATAACGGCGTCGACGTCATGTACGACTGCCGTTCCGGTTACTGCGGCCTGTGCTCGACACAAGTCTGCGGCGGCGAAATCGATCACCGCGATACCTACCTGTCGGATCGCGATAAGGCGGCCGGTAAAGTCATGCAGGTCTGCGTCTCGCGCTGCAAGAGCGAGCGCCTCGTGCTCGACCTTTGACCGGTCGACCAGCGTTATTGAACATCACCAGACAACATATCCAACGGAGCGCCGTATGAGCGAAACTCTGGTTACCTACGAACTCGACGGCGCAGTGGCGTTGATCGGCCTGAATCGTCCCGAAAAACGCAACGCGATCAACGAAGACGTGATCTCCCAGCTGCGCGACGCAGTCAACCGCGCCGGCGACGAAGCCATGTGCGGTCTGATTTACGGCCATGGCGGCAACTTTTCGGCCGGCCTCGACCTGCGCGAGGCGCTGTCCCGCGCGACTGGCCAGACGGCGCCGTTGAAGAAGCGCCGCCGCCACTCGTGGCATGAAGTGTTCGATAGCATCGCGCGCGGTCCGGTCCCGTTCGTCGCGGCGCTGCACGGCGCCGTGGTGGGCGGGGGGCTGGAACTGGCGACCGCCGCGCATGTTCGCGTCGGCGACAAGACCTGCTTCTTCGGCCTGCCCGAAGGCCAGCGCGGCATTTTCGTCGGTGGCGGCGGTACCGTGCGCATCCAGCGCGTGGTCGGCTACACCGTGATGGCCGACATGATGCTGACCGGCCGACTGCTGAACGCAGAAGAAGGCCAGCGCGAGCACATCATTACCTACCTGACGCCCGAAGGCGGCGCGCTTGAGAAGGCGAAAGAGATCGCAGCAAAGATCGCGCAGAACGTCCCCGACACCAACTGGCGCATCACCAATCTGCTGCCGCGCGTCAATGATCTCTCGCATGAGGACGGTCTGTTCCTCGAGTACATGAGCTCGAACATGATGCGCTCGCCCGAAACCGCCGCACGTCTGCAGAATTTCGTGGACGGAAACGCCAAACTCGTCAAGCCGGAGTAACGCAAGGATGAACGCACCCGCAGAAATCATGCCGCAGGAAGCCGCGGCACTAGCCCATGTGAAGGCCGCCGAAAAGGCCGCCGCGCAAATCCCTGTCGCTGCCGGGGTCAAGCCGCGCGATATCGGGCGCGCAGCCGTGATCGGCGCGGGCACGATGGGCGGCGGCATCGCCATGGCGCTCGTGGCGGCCGGCATCCCGGTCAAGCTGATCGATGCCAACGACCAAGGTCTGCAGCGCGGCCTCGCACGCATCCGCGACAACTACAACCAGAGTATCAAGCGTGGCAAGCTGGACGACGCCACGCGCGATGCCCGCCTCGCCCTGATCACGGGCTCGACTGCGATCGCCGACGTCAAAGACGCCGACATCGTCATCGAAGCCGTGTTCGAAGATCTCGGCCTGAAGCAAGGCATCTTCCGCGAACTCGATCAGCGCGCGAACGCTGGCGCGATCCTCGCAACCAACACGTCGGGTCTCGACATCAACGAGATCGCCGCTGTCACGAAGCGCCCACAGGACGTGGTGGGCGCACACTTCTTCAGCCCGGCACACGTGATGCGCCTGCTCGAGGTTGTGCGTGCCGACAAGACCTCCGACGACGCGGTCGTCACGCTGATGGAACTCGGCCGCCGCATGGGCAAGGTGTCGGTGTACTCGCTCGTGTATCCGGGTTTCATCGGCAATGCGCTGTTCCGCAACTACAATCGCGAAGCCCACTTCCTCGTCGAAGACGGCGCACTGCCGCACGAAGTCGATGCCGCGCTCAAGGATTTCGGCTATGCGATGGGTATTTTCGCGGTGCACGACATGGCCGGTAACGACGTCGGTTACCAGACGCGCAAGGCGCAGATGGCCACGCGTCCGAACGATCGCCGCTGGAACGACCTGATCATGAAACTGGTCGAGATGGGCCGCCTCGGGCAGAAGAACGGCAAGGGCTGGTACCGCTATGAAGCGGGCGACCGTACGCCGCGTTGCGATCCGGAAATCGAGCAGTACATCGTCGAGGAATCGGCACGCATGGGCATCACGCGCCGTCGGATCTCGCAGGAAGAGATCATCAAGCGCTGCGTGTACGGCATGATCAACGAAGGCGCGAAGCTGCTCGAACAGGGTATCGCGCTGCGCGCAAGCGATATCGACGTGGTGTACGTGACCGGCTACGGGTTCCCGGTCAGGCTCGGCGGCCCGATGTACTACGCCGAGCAGATCGGGCTCGCCAATGTCTATCAGGACATCAAGCGCCTGTACGAAGAGTACGGCTACTGGTGGAAGCCGGCGCCGCTGCTCGAAAAGCTCGCGACCAGCAACGGCAGCTTTGCCGATCTCTGATCTCCGCCATGGAGCATGCTGCCCGCTTCACGCGGCAGCATGGCTCAAATAGAAAGGCCAGACCTGATGTGGATGAGTGTCTGCCCTTTGTTCTTTGACGAAGCACAACTCTCAGTGCTTCGTTGTCCGTCATAGCGCCTCTTAACGCATTCTCGCGCGGATAATCCGCGTCGAGCACGATTGAATCCTGTTGGCGCGAAAGCTCTCCCACACGCACAACCAGGCAACCGGGCGTGATCCGGTCTGCCGGGCGAGCAAACGCCACGCATAAGCGTGGCGTCTGAGGCATGGCATGCCGGGAAACCCCATGCATGCCTATAGGCTTGTTCCTGACCGGTTAGAACAGGTGACGAATACCGAGTTGCACCGCGAGTTGGTTAGCCGTGCTCGAACGCCCGTTGCCATAAATTGCAGTCGTACCAACGGTGGCACCGTACGACTGCGGCGTCGAGATCAGGAAGTTGTCAGCAAACTGGCGACCAGCAAATGCATGCTGCAGGGTGCCAAAGGCATATACGTCCGTACGCTTCGACAGCCGATAGTCGGCGCCGAAGCTATACAGATTGAATTTGCCGAGCTTACGCTGATCCATATAGGTAAAACCAGCACCGAACGTCATAAACGGCGATGCCTGATAGGTCAGGCCTGCCTCATAGCCGCTTGACACAACGGTGCCAAGCGTCCGGCTATTCGCACTCGTGTACGTGTACACACCGTTCAATGCGAAACGATCACCGAGATGCACCTGACCAGCCAACGCTGCCGTGTAAATCGCATCCGCCTGCAGGGCGTACTGCGCCATCGTACCTGCACCCGGGCCACCAGTTGCGCCGACGGCGCCACCTTGCGTGCGGGTAAAGCTTGCGGCCACCGAGTACGGCGCGTTCAACATACCGGTCGGACTGTACTTCAGGCCAGCACTGAACACGCTCGCTGCACCGTTAAACGTACCGCCGAGACGACCCGGTGTATTGCTGAAACCATACATCAGGCCAGCACCGAAGCCATGCCAGACCGGCGTTTCATAACGCACCATGTTGCTGACCGGCTCACCAGCCAGGCGGTCGACGTCATACGAACCGTGGAACGCATACGACGGCGCGAACTGAGCAACGTTCGCGTAGTACGAAATGTAATCGTAGATGAAGTCATAGTCGTAACCGGCAATCAGGGTACCGAACTTGTCGCTAGACAGACCGACAAAGGCGCGGCGGCCGAACAGTGCACCACCGTGAGTAGCCGTACCGGTATTCAGCGAGAAACCGTTCTCGAGCGTGAAGATCGCCTTCAGACCGCCACCCAGATCTTCGTTGCCTTTCAGGCCCCAACGCGAAGCCTGGTTGATACCGTCATCGAGCTTGAACTGCGAGTTGCCTTTTACGTTGTTCACATAGGTCAGGCCATTGTCGATAATGCCGTACAACGTGACGCTGCTTTGCGCGTGCGCACCTACCGACGCCAGCGCTGCAATCGCGCCCACCATCACTTTTCTCTTCATCTTCGTCTCCACCGCTTCTCTTTCTGTTTGGAAAAACTGCCGGATAGGGTCGTCACCTTCGCGTCGATCCAGATCAGGCATGGCCCTTCAGCACCCGTCACGATCGACGACTGCTTATATCCCACAAACGTGAATTGGAATATTTATACGATTCTTCCGCATACCTCAACGCCAATCAAGTATACGTTGAAGTTATCGGGTCATGGTTTTCCCGCCCCAACATAGGGACGCGGGGTCAAATCAGGCGCAGAGGTTCGCGAACTCAGGCATGCAGCCTCGCATGAAGACGATGTCGGTCGGACGGAGTAGCGTGGATGATGTAAATGGCGCGACAGGACGATGCATACACACAACGCCGGGTGCGTATACCTATTGCGTCGCGCCTGTGGATTGGCGTACCCCCAAAAAATGCCCTCTTGGGAGCGTTAGCTCAGAACCAAGGGAAGGAGCGTGATTCGCAACATCAGAGCGGGCGCGCAGCCCGTCAATCGGGCATTGGCAAATTGTCGGATCGGTTACCTCGATGGCGTGATCGAGGTCATCAGTTGTGCTGTTCGCTTGCACTGCGGCATTCAGTTGAGCTTGCGCGACAGCGGGGAACGGGTATTTGAGCGCGGTATACCGTGGGCGCGCGCTCGACGAGTATGGCGTTGCCCTCCACATGCCCGTGCAAAAGCGGCGCGACAAAGCCCCAAAACGCTTCTTCAAGTGTGTGCTGCGCTCGAGGTGCCGTGCAAGGATCGTCATCGATCAGTTGCGCAGCTAGCGGGCAGCAAAAGCCCGCATCCCGCAGCTTGCGAACCCGAAGCACGGGTTCGTCAAGGCGGCCGCCTGACCGAATGACCGCGCGGAGAACCGTCGCCAGCCGGCACGCGAGCGCGAGCATCCCATGCGCCGCTTTCGCGGCCCGAAGCGCACACGGCAATTTCTTTCGGCGATGCGCCAATCCCGCAACATTTCGCGCTCAGGCAGCATTTGCTGCACGCTTCACTCCACCGCAAGCAACTCGCCGCCCGGTTCGTTGCATGGAGCGAATTCGCCGAACTCACCGCTATCCGTCGACTGCTTTCTGATCGGCGTCACACCTGCATTCGTCCGTTCCGCTCCCGGTAACTCGACGATCCCGTCAATCGTCTTCATAGATGGGGGCCATCGACGAAAGATCGACTTCGCGGCCCGGCGCAGGCGCGCTGGCGAAGTACTCGGCCGGCAGTGTCGCGAGAAACTCTGAAAACCCCGTGTCCCCGCCCGGCGAGTGTTCGGTCATAGCAGCCGCAGCCGCGCTTTCATCGCCCGACAACAAGGCTTGCGCCAGCTTCTGGTGATCGGCGATGGCCTTCTCGCGCCGGCTCGGCGCGAGGAACGGCTTGGGCCGGTAACGCGAGATCAGGCGGCGGATTGAGCGAATCTGATCGGCCAGATAATCGTTATGGCAGGCACTGCAGATCACTTCGTGGAATGCCACATTGGCGCGGGCGAAACCGCGCGCATCGTTGGCCTGCAAAGCAGTCACGCCATCGTCGATTGCCTTTTGGAGGGCCGCGCGCTGCTGGTCGTTCATGCGCCGCGCAGCGAGGCGGGCCGACACTACCTCAAGCTCGCTGAGCAGTTCGAGCACATCGCGCAGTTGAGGCACTGACATTTTGCTCACGAACACGCCCTGCCGCGGCACGATCTGTACATACCGCTGAGCGGCAAGCTGCTGAAGCGCCTCGCGGATTGGCGTGCGTGAGACGTTGAAGCGCGCCGCCAGCGTTCGCTCGTCGAGCGGTGCACCTGGGCCCAGCTCACCGCGCTCAATTTCCGCTTCAAGAAGCGCCTTGATTTCAGCAGACCGGCTCATTTTCGGGTGTTGACTCATCAAACGAGAATGACAGATAAAAAGAGGTTGGGTAATCGGATACCTAGACGTATCCATATTACTATCGTACAGGTATACCAGATACTCCACCAAGGTTGGCCCTTATTGGCATAGGGAGCAGCCATGAGGCTCTTTTCGCTGCCATCTCCCGTTAGGCGTTGAATCGCGGCCATCCACGGACGGGCAGCGGTCGCTTACCGGGCACGTCATCTTGTCCTCTTTATAGCTTCTTTCCGCCAAGCTCTCGCTGCCGGCAGGACGAGCAGTTCGCGCCGTTATGCCCGTAGGCGGTTAGGTGAAAACGATAACGCCGCCACGGCCGTGCAGTTATTGCTCATCCGATGTTTATGCATCAGAATCCCTAAAAACATTCCACGATACCAATCGTGGCATACACACCGGGCGCTTAACCGAAGGACGGTTTTGACCATCCGGATAGCCGAAGTCGTGGATACGTGGAGACATCCAATATGAAAGAACTAACCGCCCAGAACGCGGGCACGAGATCGAGCAGTACTTGGTATCGCGGATGGTTTTTGCTGCTGCTGGTTCTGGTCTATGCGTCGAGCTTTGTCGATCGCATCATCATTGCGGTCGTTGGTCAGGCCGTGAAGATCGATATGAGCCTCAGCGACTTTCAGGTCGGCCTGCTCGGCGGCCTGGCGTTTTCGATTTTCTATTCGGTGCTCGGCCTGCCGATTGCCCGTCTGGCCGATAAATTTAACCGCGTTGTGCTGATCTCGATCTCAATCATCGCTTGGTCGGCGATGACTGCGCTGTGTGGCACGGCAGGCAGTTTCTGGCAACTGATGCTGTATCGCCTCGGAGTGGGTGTCGGCGAGGCCGGCAGCACGCCGACTTCGCATTCGCTGATCGCCGACGAGTTCGGTCCGCGCCGCCGGGCCAGCGCGCTTGCAGTCTATGCGTTGGGGCCGCCGATCGGCGTGCTGGCCGGTGCGCTCGGCGGCGGCTGGCTCGTGCAGCACCTTGGCTGGCGTCCGGTGTTCTTCGTGGTGGGCCTGCCGGGTCTCGCGTTTGGCCTGCTGGCGTGGCTTACGCTGCGTGAGCCCAAGCGCGGCGACGCGGATGGTATCGCAGCGAACACCAGCGCCGATGCTCCGCCCTTGAGCGCAGTGTTCAAGTTGCTGACCTCGAGCCGCGCCTTCGTGCAGATGCTGCTTGGTACGGTGATCGGTGCGTTTGCCCAGTACGGTATCAACCTGTTCATCCCGATGTATTTCATCCGCGTCTACAACATGAGCTTTGCTCAAGCCGGCCTGATTTTTGGTCTGGTGCTCGGCGTGGGTGGCATCATCGGCAATACGCTCGGCGGGGTGTCCGCGGACTGGGCCAGCGTCAAGGATCGCCGCTGGTATGCACGGATTCCGGCGCTGGGCACTGGGCTTGGTTTTCCGCTACTGGCGCTCGCCTTCATCACGAATGAATGGCAGGTAAGTGTGGCGCTACTGTTCATCGGCACAGTCTTGCTGAACGTATGGAACGGCCCGACTTTCGCGGTCGTGCAGGGCATCGTCGAGCCGCGCATGCGAGCTACCGCGTCCGCCATTGTGTTCCTGCTGATGAACCTGATCGGTCAGGGCCTCGGTACGCCAGTGGTGGGTTTCCTCAGCGATCGCTTCGCATCGCATCTGTTCACGCAGGGTAATTTTCACGCGCTGTGTACCGCGCCGAAAGGACCGCATGGTGCCGCTACCGGGTTGCAGGGGCCGTTCGCATCGGCTTGTCATGACGCCTCCGCCAATGGTGTGCGCTACGCCATGCAGACTGTGAGCGTGGTCCTGATTTGGTCGGCCGTCCATTACCTCCGTGCGGCGCGCCATCTGAAGCACCGCTAAGCCTGTTGGGCGAGGGTACTGTCAGGTTGTCGGGCGGATCACGGAAAATGGCCTCTTTTGAAACCCGAGTGGGTGATTTGGCGGGTCAAGGGCGGGCGTGAGCCCGGCGCAGCGAACCCTTGAGGCGCCCTGAACCGGCAAGCTGGTGCATGGCTGGTTGCGGCAGAATGCGGCAACCAGCCATGCGAGACGAAG
>NZ_VZQP01000043.1:0-73448 GCF_014397655.1 Paraburkholderia sp. UCT31 | reverse complement strand
AGCAGACTCCGGAGAATCCGCCGCCGCATTCCGCATCAAGCGCCCACACTTATCGACTGTTAGTTTTTAAAGATCGGTCCGCCAAACCCGCCGCGCCTGAACCACCTGAACCACCACTACCCGGCACTGCTTCGTTTGCGTCGCTGCGTCTGCAGCAGAGAAACGGGATTATGGAGACTCTTTCGCGTCTCGTCAATACCCGTTTTTGCTTTCGCTTAAAAAAGTCGCCGCTCACTTCCGGGTCGCATCCACCACGACCTCGACAGGAACTGCAGCGGCCATAGCCGCGTAGCCCGCGTCGCTTGGATGGATGTGATCGCCGCTATCGAAAGCGCGCTGCAGACGCTCCGGCTGCGCCCGATCGCGCAACGCCGCGTCGAAGTCGACGACGCCATCGAAAGCACGACTAGTTCGGATCCACTGATTAACCGCGAGTCGGATGTTTTCCCGCTCCGGTGGCAGCGACGCCGGCGTCAGCGTCGCGCCGAACATCTTGACACCGTTGCGCCGCGCGGCCGCGATCACTCGCTGGTAACCGGCGATCAGATCGGCAGCCGTGACCGACGTATGAGGAAAATCGCAGTCGAGCCCGCCACGAGGCGGCATTGCCGCAAAGTTGATGTCGTTGATGCCAATCAGCAGGATCGCCGCTTTGACGCCTGGACGTCGCAAAACGTCGCGCTCGAAGCGGCTCGCAAGCGCGTCGCCATAGCAAGGCGAGTCGCTCAGGAGCCGGTTGCCGCTGATGCCGAGATTCACGATCGCGGTCGACTGCGCGCCGCTCGCCGCCAGCCGCCGAGCCAGCGCATCCGGCCAGCGACGGTTCTGGTTGAGGGTGGAGCGCATGCCGTCGGTGATCGAGTCGCCGATCGCGGCCACGGCAAGCGACGGTGCCGCCGCCTCCACCGACAAACCCGTGACCCACACATATTGCGTGAAGCGTTCGGGAAACGCCGTGGCGGACGCGTCGGTGGTGTGATTGCCGGGCCCGGACACATAATTCACCTGATTCGACACTCGGTGCCATGCGACGATCCGCTGCTCCGGTCCCACGAACGCACTGATCGCATATGGCGCGCCCTCGACGACATCGATCGCGACCGGATCGCTGTCCAGCTCGCCGCCAGGCGGAACGCTGACCGCGCCCTTACCGCCAAACGTCACCCGACTGCCGGCGCCCTCGACTGCTGCCGCGCCACCGGCCGAGCGCGCGATGCGCAGTTCGTCGATGACGAGAGGCGTCTTGCCGTACGCATTACTCAGATGAATTCGCGCCACCCTCCCCGACAACGTCGGATAGACGATTTGCCGAACGGTGCGCCCGGCGACTTCCGGCGCGCGATACAGCGGTGGCAACTCGGCCCGCTGTGGAATCGGTTGCAGCGCGGTCGCCCAAACGGCGACCCAATGCTCGGACGCTTCGGCAGCGAACGCACTCGAGGAAACGACAAACGGGGCAAATTGGGCGAGCAGCGCCGCGCCGCATGCGGCAGCCAGGGTGCGAATGGTCATTCGGAGGATCGGTTCGAGGCGAAACGCGCATTGTGCCCGAACGACGCGGCAATCGCCGGCAGGTCCGCTTACCCCGGCGCCCGGCGGCTGTGCCGGCTCGGACTCACGCCGTTTGCTGACTCATGATCTTCAGCGCGACCGCTTCGGCGACCTCGATTCCGTCGATTGCCGCCGAGTAGATCCCGCCCGCATACCCCGCACCCTCGCCCGCCGGATACAGCCCGTTGACGTTGACACTCTGGTAGTCGTCGCCGCGACGCACGCGTACCGGCGACGAAGTTCGCGTTTCAACGCCGGTCAGCACCGCATCATGCATCGCGAAACCGGCGATTTTCTTCTCCATCTGTGGCAGCGCCTCGCGAATCGCTTCGATCGCGTAGTCGGGCAGCGCGGTGCTGAGATCGGTTGGCCGGACGCCCGGCTTGTACGACGGAACGACCGAGCCGAGTGAAGTGGACGGCCGCCCCGCGATGAAGTCGCCGACCAACTGCCCTGGGGCCATATAGTTACCGCCACCGAGCTCGAACGCCCGCTCCTCCCACTTGCGCTGGAACGCGATGCCGGCGAGCGGCCCGCCCGGGTAGTCGTCTGGCGTAATGCCGACCACGATGCCCGCGTTCGCGTTGCGCTCCGCGCGCGAGTACTGGCTCATGCCGTTCGTGACGACGCGCCCCAGCTCGGACGTGGCCGCCACCACGGTGCCGCCGGGACACATGCAGAAGCTATAAACCGCTCGCCCGTTGCTGCAGTGGTGCACCACCTTGTAGTCGGCTGCGCCGAGCTGTTTGTGACCGGCAAATTTCCCAAAACGGCTCCGATCGATGATCCCTTGCGGATGCTCGATCCGAAAACCGAGCGAAAACGGCTTCGCCTCGACGTGAACGCCGCGGTCGTACAGCATCTGGAAGGTATCGCGTGCGCTATGGCCGACCGCCAGCACAACGTGGTCGCAGCGCAGCGTCTCGCCGGTCGACAGCTTCAGCCCGCGCACCTGGCCGTTGTCGATGTCGATGTCCTCGACACGCGTTTCGAAGCGCACTTCGCCGCCCAACTCGTGGATGCTCGCGCGCATCTTCTCGACCATGCTGACGAGACGAAACGTGCCGATATGCGGCCGGCTCAGGTACAGGATGTCCTCCGGCGCACCGGCCCGCACGAATTCGTCGAGCACCTTGCGGCCGTAGTGTTTGGGGTCCTTGATCTGGCTGTAGAGCTTGCCGTCCGAAAAGGTGCCCGCGCCACCTTCGCCGAACTGCACGTTCGACTCGGGATTCAGCACCGATTTGCGCCACAGGCCAAACGTGTCCTTGGTCCGCTCACGTACGGCCTTGCCGCGCTCGAGGATGATCGGCCGGAAGCCCATCTGCGCGAGGATCAGGCCCGCGAACAGTCCGCACGGCCCCATGCCGATGACGACCGGACGCGGCGTGCTCAGTTGGGCGGGCGCTGCGGCGACGAACTTGTAGCGCATATCAGGCGTCGCGCCGCAATGCGGCACGTCGGCGAGCCGTTTCAGCGCGGCCCCTTCATCCTTGACCTCGACATCGACGATGTAGGTGAGCTTGATGTCGGCGCGCTTGCGCGCGTCGTGCGCGCGGCGAAACACGGTGTATCGGATGAGCCCGTCCCGCGCCACGCCGAGTTCCGTGAGGCGCGCACGGATGGCGGCTTCGAGGGCGCTTTCGGGATGATCGAGCGGGAGTTTGATTTCGCTTAGACGTAACATGAGTACCGGAGATGCAAGTGGGCCGCAAATCGCGGCCAATTCGCAATTTTACCGGTAAGTGTCGGCGCGGGGTGACGGCCGGTCATGAAGCGCCGGCCCGTCGAAACCGGGCAAACCAGCATGCATGCTTCGACGCCCTCAATGAGCTATCAGCCCCAACGTCTCTGCACAAAAAATTTATTAACCGACCGGTCGGTTGGTTTATACTACGCCGACACAGACCACTCCTCCAGAGAGAGCGTCCCTCATGTACACCCAATCCCTCGATATCCCCGGCAACGTCGCCCCGCTGGACGCGGACGCGAATTCGCCCGAACAACAGGCTCGCTTCGACGCGGTCATGAGCGCCGACGGCAAGATCGAGCCGCAGGACTGGATGCCCGACGCGTACCGCAAAACGCTGGTGCGGCAGATCTCGCAGCATGCGCACTCGGAGATCGTCGGCATGCTGCCCGAGGGCAACTGGATCACGCGCGCGCCGAGCCTCAAGCGCAAGGCGATCCTGATCGCCAAGGTGCAGGACGAAGCCGGCCACGGCCTCTATCTGTATAGCGCCGCCGAAACGCTCGGTGTCTCGCGCGAGCAGCTGATCGACGCGCTGCACGCGGGCAAGGCCAAGTATTCGAGCATCTTCAACTACCCGACACCCACCTGGGCCGACGTCGGCGTGATCGGCTGGCTCGTCGACGGCGCGGCGATCATGAACCAGATCCCGCTATGCCGCTGCACGTACGGCCCGTACGCCCGCGCAATGATCCGCATCTGCAAGGAAGAGTCGTTCCATCAGCGCCAGGGCTTCGACGCGCTGCTCGCGATGATGGCGGGCACCGAGGCGCAGCGCGAGCTGGTCCAGCAGGCGGTGAACCGCTGGTGGTGGCCGGTGCTGATGATGTTCGGCCCGAGCGACAAGGATTCGGTCCACAGCAACCAGTCGGCCAGATGGGGCATCAAGCGCATCACCAACGACGACCTGCGCCAGAAATTCGTCGATGCGACCGTCGAGCAGGCGAAGGTGCTCGGCGTCACGCTGCCCGACGCGGACCTCAAATGGAACGAGGCGCGCGGTCACTACGACTACGGCGACATCGACTGGGAAGAGTTCTGGCGCGTCGTCAATGGCGACGGCCCGTGCAACCGCGAGCGCCTCGCGACCCGCGTGAAGGCCCATGAAGACGGCGCCTGGGTACGCGAAGCCGCGCTCGCCCACGCGGAAAAGCAGCGCCAGCGCGCGCAACAGCACGCCGCCTGAGTGGCACCGCACATCAAAGGAATCAGGAGATCAGCAATGAACAGGGAATGGCCGATTTGGGAAGTGTTCGTGCGCAGCAAGCAGGGACTCGACCATAAACACTGCGGCAGTCTGCATGCCGCCGACGCGCCGATGGCGCTGCGCATGGCGCGCGACGTCTACACGCGCCGCCAGGAAGGCGTGAGCATCTGGGTGGTGCCGTCCTCGGCGATCACGGCCTCGGCGCCGCACGAGAAGGCCGAGCTGTTCGAACCGGCCGGCGACAAGATCTATCGCCACCCGACGTTCTACACGCTCCCCGACGAAGTCAACCACATGTAAGCGCGGCCATGACCACTACGTCCACTACGCCCATTACGCCCGAACATCTCCAGTACGTGCTGCGCCTCGCGGATACCGCGCTGATCCTCGGTCAGCGCAACACCGAGTGGTGCGGCCACGGCCCGATCCTCGAAGAGGACATCGCGCTGTCGAACATGAGCCTCGACCTGATCGGCCAGGCGCGCCTGCTGTACACGCACGCGGCCGCGCTCGAAGCGCCGCTCACCGGCCGTCAGCGCAGCGAAGACGACTACGCGTACTTCCGCGCCGAGCGCGAATTCGCGAACTACACGCTCGCCGAGCTGCCGCATTACGGGCCGCTCGCCGGCACCGCGCAGGCCGGGAAGGATTACGCGGTCACGATCGTGCGCAACTTCCTGTACGCGACGCTGATGATGCATCTGTGGGGTGCGCTGACGGGCTCCAGCGACGGGCAGCTCGCCGCGATCGCCGCGAAGTCGATCAAGGAAACGCAGTACCACGTGCATCACGCGAGCGAGTGGCTGATCCGTTTCGGCGACGGCACCGACGAATCACATCGTCGCGCGCAGGCCGCGCTCGACTATCTGATGCCGTACACCTACGAGTTCTTCAGCGCGGACGCGGTGGAAGACGCGGTCGCCGCGGCCGGCATCGGCCCGCGCACCTCGGCGCTGGAAGCCGCGTGGCTCGACGACGTGCGCGCCACGCTCGACCAGGCCACGCTGACGCTGCCCGCGGCGCTGCGGCACGTGAGCACGGGCAAGCACGGCGAGCATTCGGAGCACATGGGTTTCGTGCTCGCCCAAATGCAGAGCCTCGCGCGCCAGCATCCGGGCGCCAGCTGGTGAGTACGCGATGACGACCTCGACCGCCCCGCAGCCCGCGAACGCCGCCGCTGCCACGACCGCCACGCCCGATCCCGCGCTCACCCGCGCATGGACCGTGCTCGAAGCGGTACCCGACCCGGAGATCCCGGTGGTGTCGATCCGCGAGCTCGGCATCCTGCGCGACGTGCGACGCGCCGCGGACGGCGCGCTCGAAGTCGTGATCACGCCGACCTACTCGGGCTGCCCGGCGATGTCGCAGATTGCCGAAGACGTCGGCCGTGCGCTCGAGGCCGCGCAGCTCACGCCATACCGCGTCGCCACCGTGCTCGCGCCGGCGTGGACCACCGACTGGATCACCGCCGAAGCCCGCGAAAAACTGCGCGTCTACGGCATCGCGCCGCCGACGGGCAACTGCGGCGCGGCCGCCCACGCGCAAGCGGCCCCGCAGGAGAAAGTCCTGCGCTTCGTGCCGCGCGCGCTGCCGGCCCCAGGCTGCCCACGCTGCGGCTCGGCGCACACCGAGCGGCTCGCGCAATTCGGCTCGACCGCCTGCAAGGCCCTGTATCGCTGCCTCGACTGCCGCGAACCCTTCGACTACTTCAAACCGTACTGATATGGCGACCCCGCAATTCCATCCGCTGCGTATCCGCGAAGTGCGCCCCGAAACCGCCGATGCGGTCTCGGTCGCCTTCGAAGTCCCGCCCGAACTGCGCGACCACTATCGCTTCACGCAGGGCCAGTTCGTCACGCTGAAGACGCATATCGACGGTGAGGAAACGCGCCGTTCGTATTCGATCTGCGTGGGCGTCACCGACTACGATCGCGACGGCGAGTTGCGCATCGGCATCAAGCGCGTGCGCGGCGGGCGTTTCTCGAACTTCGCGTTCGACACGCTGCAGCCGGGCCACACGATCGACGTGATGACGCCCGACGGCCGTTTCTTCACGCACCTGAACGCGGAACAGGGGCAGCAGTACCTCGCGTTCTCGGGCGGCTCGGGCATCACGCCGGTGCTCGCGATCATCAAGACGACGCTCGAAGTCGAGCCGCGCAGCACCTTCACGCTCGTCTACGGCAACCGCAGCGTCGACCAGATCATGTTCGCCGAGGAGCTCGAGGATCTGAAGAACCGCTTCATGAACCGCTTCGTGCTGTATCACGTGCTGTCGGACGACCTGCAGGACGTCGAGCTGTTTAACGGCGTGCTCGACCAGGAAAAATGCGCGGCGTTCATCGAGCAGCTGCTGCCGGCCGACGCGATCGACGAAGCGTTCATCTGCGGCCCCGCGCCGATGATGGATGCGGCCGAGGCCGCGCTCAAGGCAGCCGGCGTGCCGCCCGCGAAGGTGCACGTCGAGCGCTTCGGCACGCCGCTGCCGCAGGCGGGCGTGCCGCCCGTCGAGATCACCGCGGACACCCCCGCGGCCGAGCTCGAAATCGTGCTCGACGGCAAGCGCCGCAAGCTGCGCCTGCCGTATCAGGGCACGAGCGTGCTCGACGTCGGGCTGCGCGCCGGTCTCGCGCTGCCGTATGCGTGCAAGGGCGGCGTGTGCTGCACCTGTCGCGCGAAGGTGCTCGAGGGCGAAGTGAAGATGGAAAAGAACTACACGCTCGAAGAACACGAGGTCCGCGACGGGTTCGTGCTGACGTGTCAGTGTCATCCGGTTAGCGACAAGGTCGTCGTCAGTTACGACGAACGTTGAGTCGAGTGCTTTCGTGGCCTAGGTACGGACTGCCCTCCTATGACGTCCGCCACCGCTTTCGGCCGTTTCGCGATCCGCTTAAACTAGGGGCCGCTCATCGATCGGGACATCGGGTTCCAGTCGGCGAGCGGCCTCTTTTTGTTACAGCTGCTGACGTCACTGCAAGCCCTTGCCCATGAGCACGATTCACCTCACCAACGGCGATGTCGCCGCCGAGTCGCTGCGTACCGCGCTGGACCAGGCGGGCCGCGACGATCGCGTGCAGCCGCTGCGGGACGATCTGGCGGTCGGCCCGTTACGCGGCGTCGACGACACTGCGCACGTGCGCGCCGACTTCTGGGAACGCGTCAGCGCGGACACGCAACGCGACTTCGTGCGCGAGTTCCGAGAACAGGCCGCGGTGCTCGACGGCCTCGCCAGCAGCACCGCGAATCTCGTGGTGTGGCACGCCGAAAGCGCGTCCGATCAACTGATGCTGCGCCGCGTCTGCTACCTGGTGCGCAACAGCCCGCAGCGTTTGAACGAAGTGCGTCTGTCGATCGCCGACCTCACCGATCCGCAAGCGTGGGCGCATACCCGCAAGGATCGCGCGACATCGGTCGGCATGTTTGCGCCGGACGTATTGCAGACACACCTGCCGGACGCCGCGCCGATTTCCGTGCTGCGCATCAGCCGGCTCGCGCTCGAATGGCAGGAGGTCAAACAGGCGAACGGCGAGACGCGGCGCTGGCGTGACAACACCTTCACGAGCGGCAGCGTTGCCGAAATCGACGCGCTGATCCTCGACCGCGCAACCGATGACTGGCAGCCCGCCGCGCGCGTCGCCGCCTATGTGATGACCGCCGGGTTGTGGTTCCTCGTCAGCGACAGCATCGTGCTGTGGCGCATGCGCGAACTCGCGGCGCTGCGGCGCATCCGCCTGCGCGGCGATGCGAACGTATGGCGCTCGCTCGAACTGCGCGCGGCATCCGCCCCCTGCTCACCCCAATAAGATAAGAACAGACGAATATGGCCCGCACCCGAGCCCCCGACCACGAAACCCAACGCGAGCAGATTCTCGAACTGGCCGCCGCGAAGTTCGCGCAGACCAGCTATCCAAGCACCTCGATGGCCGATCTTGCCGCGGCGAGCGGCACCTCGAAAGCGCGCCTCTATCACTATTACGAGAGCAAGGAAGCAATCCTGTTCGATCTGCTCGATCGCTACACGAAGCGCCTGATGCTGATCATCGCCGAGGTGGAAGGATCGAGCCAGCGGCGCGAACTGAGCGAGCGAGAAACCTTCGCGGAGCTGATCCGCGCGTTCCTGTCCGAGTATGAGACGTCGCACAGCCGGCACGTCGCGCTGCTGAACGATGTCAAGTATCTGGTCGATTCGCAGCGCGAGATCATCCTAAACCGTCAGCGCGACGTAGTCGCCGCCTTCGCGCGGCAGCTCGTGCGCGCCTATCCCGAACGCGCGACACGCGACAACCAGACCGCGCTGACGATGATGGTGTTCGGCATGATCAACTGGACCTTCACGTGGCTCAAGCCGGACGGCCGGATGGGCTATCGCGAGTTCGCCGAGCAGGTGGTCGGCATGGTCGAGCATGGTCTCGGCAGCGCGCCGGCCAAGTAGACGATGGTCTGAACAGATCGCAACCCGCGCACTGGATGTTGCAAAGCAACAACATGCAGACCAAATAAATCAGCGCAGGGAATCCATGCAGCATCGTGTCACGAACGTACGATCACTTTTAACTTCTGTTTAAAATCAAATAATTAAATTTAGGGTTCCAGCGCTCCAGGTATTCACCTCGACTTTTGATACGGGTTTTCCCTAGTGAATGGCTTAGGTTTCCGTTAAAATCGGTTTTGCGGTGCACAACGCCGCCTGATTAAAAGGAGAACCCGACCATGAACATGCTGACCCATCGCAACACCGAGCCGATCGCGCCGAACGATCGCGCGTCGCTGCCTGCTGAACGCGCGCACGCTCTGGTCCGTGAACTCACCGCCGCCGATCGCGAACGCCTGCTTGCTCACTTCCTCGCGCTCGACGAAGAAGACCGTCTGCTGCGCTTCGGCCAGGTCGTGCCGAACCATGTGATCGAAAACTACGTGCGCGCGATCGACTTTACGCGCGACACCGTGTTCGGCGTGTTCAACAGCAAGCTGGAACTGAGCGGCGTCGGCCATCTGGCCTACCTGCCGGCCGAAGGCAACAAGCGCACCGCCGAATTCGGCGTCTCCGTGCTCGAAAGCGCACGCGGCATCGGTATCGGCTCGAGGCTATTCGAGCGCGCCGCGATCCGCAGCCGCAACACGCATGTGACGACGCTGTACATCCACTGCCTGGCGCGCAATTCGACCATGATGCACATCGCCAGGAAGGCCGGCATGAAGATCGAGTACGCGTACGGCGAGGCCGACGCCTATCTGACGCTGTCGCCGGCCGATCAGTCGAGCATCCTCGCGGAAATGCTGCAGGAGCAGGCCGCCGTGTTCGATTACGCGCTCAAGCGCCACGCACGCCAGGCATCGCGACTGTTCGAGTCGTTCATGCCGGTGGCTGTCGCTGCCTGAATAATCGCTACGGGGAAATGAGATTGGGGCGGCCGCAAGGTCGCCTTTTTTCTATCTGTACCCAATCAACACCACGCGTAGGACCGTGCGCGTGAAGCCTACAAAATGGGCAGCGCTGTCGTTTCCTTGATCTTTTCTAGCGAAAAGCTCGATTTCACATCGATCACCGATGGATGCCGCAGCAATTGATCCTGCACGAAGCGCGAAAAGTGCGCCATGTCCTCCACCTGGACGCGCAGCAGGTAATCCATCTCACCCGTCATCGCGTGACATGCGACAACTTCGGGCCACGTCTGCACGGCCGCGCCGAACAGATCGGCGTGCGTGGCCTCGCCATGCGGACTGAACGCGCGACCGCCACCCTTCTCCAGCCGCACGCTGACATACGCGAGCAGGTCAAGCCCGAGACGCTGCGCGTCGAGCAGCGCGACATAGCCGCGAATCACGCCGCTTTCCTCGAGCCGGCGAATCCGCCGCAGGCACGGACTCGGCGACAGATTGATCCGTTCCGCAATCTCCTGATTCGACAGCCGGCCATTCTCCTGAAGGATCGCCAGAATGCGTCGATCGATCGCGTCTATCTCGCCAATAGCCATGTTCTGCCACGTGTCGTTCGAATAGAGCCATAAACTGGCTCAAGCGTAGCGACGCGTGATTAAGTTCGCAAGTTTTTGTCTTCATCGCGGTTCTACACTTGCCCCATCCGGTCGCGCTCAGCCGACCGTCCCGCGCGCTCACCGCCAGCGCGCCTCGGCAACCCTCTTGCATGGGATTGGAGACTGACGATGCAGGTTTCAACTTGGGAAAATCCTGTCGGCACTGACGGCTTCGAATTCATCGAATACACGGCGCCGGACCCGAAAGCGCTCGGCAAGCTGTTCGAACGGATGGGCTTCACGGCCGTCGCGCGGCATCGTCACAAGGACGTGATGCTGTATCGTCAGGGCGACATCAACTTCATCGTCAACGCGGAGAAGCATTCGTTTGCACAGCGCTTCGCGCGCTTGCATGGCCCGTCGATCTGCGCGATTGCGTTTCGCGTACAGGACGCCGCGAAGGCCTACGCCCAAGCGCTCGAAAAAGGCGCATGGGGTTTCGACAACAGGACCGGCCCGATGGAGCTGAACATCCCGGCGATCAAGGGCATTGGCGATTCGCTGATCTATTTCGTCGACCGCTGGCGCGGCAAGAACGGCGCGACGCCGAACAGCATCGGTGATATCGACATTTACGACGTCGACTTCGAGCCGATTCCGGGCGCGAACCCGAACCCGGTCGGCCACGGCCTGACCTATATCGATCACCTGACGCACAACGTGCATCGCGGCCGCATGCAGGAATGGGCGGAGTTCTACGAGCGCCTGTTCAACTTCCGTGAGGTGCGCTACTTCGACATCGAGGGCAAGGTGACGGGCGTCAAGTCGAAAGCGATGACCTCGCCGTGCGGCAAGATTCGCATTCCGATCAACGAGGAAGGCTCGGACACCGCCGGTCAGATCCAGGAATACCTGGACGCGTACCACGGCGAAGGCATCCAGCACATCGCGCTCGGCAGCAGCGACATCTACCGCACCGTCGACGGCCTGCGCGCATCGGACATTTCACTGCTCGACACGATCGACACGTACTACGAACTCGTCGACCGACGCGTGCCGAATCATGGCGAGCCGCTCGAGGAACTCCGCAAGCGCAAGATCCTGATCGACGGCGCACCGGACGATCTGCTGCTGCAGATCTTCACCGAAAACCAGATCGGCCCGATCTTCTTCGAGATCATTCAGCGCAAGGGCAACCAGGGCTTTGGCGAAGGCAACTTCAAGGCGCTGTTCGAATCGATCGAGCTCGATCAGATTCGCCGCGGCGTCGTGCAGGACAAGACCTGACCACGGAGACTCGCGCCTGATCGGCGCGAAGAAGAAAAAAGGGCGAGGATCGCAGGATCCTCGCCCTTTTGCGTTGCAACGCCGCCGCTCTGTTCGGAACGGCGGCCGGTCGTCACTAGACGCGCGCGATGCGGTGCGTCATGAATTCTGCCTGTACAGATCGCTGCCGATCGCACCGTCGACCCGCGCCGGCGCCACCTGCGCCGTGCGGATGATCGCGTTCGACAGTGCCCCCGTGCTGCCCGGATTCGAGCGCACCGGCGCGCTCATCGCGAAGAAAGCGGCGGAAACCATCAGGAAGGTCTGGATGTTTCTTGTGTTCATGCGTACTCCTTTTCTAACTGCCCTGCTGTCCAGAAGCTGCACAGAATGCGCGGCGTTCGGCATCGCTCGCAGGTCGGGATTAGACAGTCGTTTTCACTGCGGTTCCGCAAATTTGTAGGTTTTACAGCTTGTTACACGCGCAGGCGCAATACAACTCCATTCCGGCGGAAATCCGCGACAACTGCTGACAACACGTAGGCAACTCGTCGCGAAACCGGCCGAAATCAGATCGTGCGCGGGCGATTTTTGATCCGCTGCGGCGGGTTTCCACCAGTGCTACCATCGCTTAAAACCCGTCAATATGACGACCCCGGCCCCAGCATTCACGAGATGCCGGGGGCCAGAAAAGTTTTGGTGATCCCAAGCTGAAGTGGAGGAGTACACATAATGAATGCCCCGCTAGACGCAGGTCAGCGAGCCTCGCTCGAAGCCGCGTTGTCTTCCGTCACGCTCGACGACAAATACACCCTCGATCGCGGCCGCGCGTACATGAGCGGCATCCAGGCGCTGGTGCGTCTGCCGATGCTGCAGCAGGAACGCGACCGCGCCGCCGGCCTCAACACGGCCGGCTTCATCTCCGGCTACCGCGGATCGCCGCTCGGCGGGCTCGACCAGTCGCTGTGGAAAGCGAAAAAGCATCTGGCCGCGCATCAGGTGGTGTTCCAGCCCGGCGTCAACGAAGACCTCGCGGCCACCGCCGTGTGGGGTTCGCAGCAGGTCAATCTGTACCCGAGCGCCAAATACGACGGCGTGTTTTCGATGTGGTACGGCAAGGGCCCCGGCGTCGACCGGTCCGGTGACGTCTTCAAGCACGGCAACTCGGCCGGCTCGTCGCGGCACGGCGGCGTTCTCGTGCTCGCCGGCGACGATCACGCGGCCAAATCCTCGACACTCGCGCATCAGTCCGAACACATCTTCAAGGCATGCGGGCTGCCGGTGCTGTTTCCGTCGAACGTGCAGGAATATCTGGACTTCGGCCTGCACGGCTGGGCGATGAGCCGCTACTCGGGCCTCTGGGTCGCGATGAAGTGCGTGACCGACGTGGTCGAATCGTCCGCATCGGTCGATATCGATCCGCACCGCACCAACATCATCCTGCCGGAAGACTTCGTGATGCCCGACGGTGGGCTGAACATCCGCTGGCCCGATCCGCCGCTCGTGCAGGAAGCGCGTCTGCTCGACTACAAGTGGTACGCGGGTCTCGCCTACGTGCGAGCGAACAAACTCGACCGCGTCGAAATCGATTCGCCGCATGCGCGCTTCGGCATCATGACCGGCGGCAAAGCTTATCTAGACGTGCGCCAGGCGCTGACCGACCTCGGTCTCGACGACGAAACCTGCTCGCGCATCGGCATCCGGCTGTACAAGGTCGGCTGCGTGTGGCCGCTCGAAGCGCAAGGTGCGCAGGCCTTCGCACGCGGTCTCGACGAAATTCTGGTGGTCGAGGAAAAGCGCCAGATCCTCGAATACGCGATCAAGGAAGAGCTGTACAACTGGCCCGACGCGCACCGCCCGCGCGTATTCGGCAAGTTCGACGAGAAGGACGGCGCGGGCGGCGAATGGTCGGTGCCGATGGGCAACTGGCTGCTGCCGGCGCACTACGAGCTGTCGCCCGCGATCATCGCGAAGGCGATCGCCACGCGGCTCGACAAGTTCGATCTGCCATCGGATGTGCGCGCCCGCATTGCCGCGCGCATCGCGGTGATCGAGGCGAAGGAAAAGGCGCTCGCGCGGCCGCGCGTCGAAGTCGAGCGCAAGCCGTGGTTCTGCTCGGGCTGCCCGCACAACACGTCGACCAACGTGCCGGAAGGCTCGCGCGCGATGGCCGGCATCGGCTGTCATTACATGACGGTCTGGATGGATCGCAGCACCAGCACGTTCAGCCAGATGGGCGGCGAAGGTGTCGCGTGGATCGGCCAGGCGCCGTTCACGAACGACAAGCACGTGTTCGCCAATCTCGGCGACGGCACCTACTTCCACTCGGGGCTGCTCGCGATTCGCGCGGCGATCGCGTCGAAGGCGAACATCACCTACAAGCTGCTGTACAACGACGCGGTCGCGATGACGGGCGGCCAGCCGGTCGACGGCGTGCTGAGCGTGCCGCAGATCACGCATCAGCTCGCCGCCGAAGGCGCGGCGAAGATCGTCATCGTCACCGATGAGCCGGAGAAGTACGCGGCAAACGTCGGCCTCGCGCCCGGCGTCGACATTCACCACCGCGACCAGCTCGACGACGTGCAGCGTCAGCTGCGCGAGGTTCCGGGCACCACGATCCTGATCTACGACCAGACCTGCGCGACCGAAAAGCGCCGTCGCAGGAAACGCGGCGCGTATCCCGATCCTGCACGGCGCGTCGTGATCAACGAAGCGGTGTGCGAAGGCTGCGGCGACTGCTCGGTGAAGTCGAACTGCCTGTCGGTCGAACCGCTCGATACTGAGTACGGCACGAAGCGCCAGATCAACCAGTCGACCTGCAACAAGGACTTCTCGTGCGTGAACGGCTTCTGCCCGAGCTTCGTCTCCGTTGAAGGCGGCCAGTTGCGCAAGCCGAAGGCGGCGTCGGGCGCCGGCGCCGAAATGCCGCCGGTGCCGGATCCCGAGTTGCCGTCCATCGACCGTCCGTACGGCGTTCTGGTGACGGGCGTCGGCGGCACGGGCGTCGTCACGATCGGCGCGCTGCTCGGCATGGCCGCGCATCTCGAGAACAAGGGCGTCACGGTGCTCGACGTCACCGGCCTCGCGCAGAAAGGCGGCGCCGTGATGAGCCACGTGCAGATCGCGAAGCAGCCCGCCGACATCCACGCGACCCGCATCGCAATGGGCGAAGCGAGCCTCGTGATCGGCTGCGACGCGATCGTCACCGCCAGCGACGAATGCGTGTCGCGGATGCACGCGGATCGCACGCGCGTCGTGCTGAACAGCGCGCACACGCCGACGGCCGAGCTGATCAAGAACCCGAACTGGCGCTTCCCCGGCAGCAGCACCGAAGCCGACGTGCGCGCCGCGGCCGGCGATGACAACGTCTCGACCGTCGACGCGAATTACTTCGCCGTCGCGCTGCTCGGCGACGCGATCTACACGAACCCGTTCGTGCTCGGCTATGCGTGGCAGCGCGGCTGGGTGCCGCTCACGCACGAGTCGCTGATTCGCGCGATCGAGCTGAACAACGTGCAGGTGGACAAGAACCGCGCGGCGTTCGAATGGGGCCGGCGTGCCGCGCACGATCTGGCGGCGGTACGCAAGCTCGCGCAAACGCAGGGACGCGGCGATCCGGCCGACAGCGCGGACGGCAAGATCATCGCGCTGCATACGCCGAAGGCGCTCGACACGCTGATCGACAAGCGCGCCGACTATCTGACCGCCTGGCAGAACCGTGCGTACGCGGAGCGCTATCGCGCGCTGGTGTCGCAGGTGCGAGCCGCGGAAGAAGCGCTCGATTCCGCCGACGGCCAAATGCCGCTGACCGAGGCGGTCGCGAAGAACCTGCACAAGCTGATGGCGTACAAGGACGAATACGAAGTCGCACGTCTGTACAGCGACCCGGCGTTCATCGAAAAACTGAACGCGACGTTCGAAGGCGACTGGAAGCTGCACCTGCATCTCGCGCCGCCGACGCTATCGAAGAAGGACGCGCACGGCCATCTGGTGAAGAAGAAGTACGGCCCGTGGATGTTCCGCGCGATGCACGTGCTCGCGAAGCTCAAGTTCCTGCGCGGCACCGCGTTCGACGTGTTCGGCAACACCGGGGAGCGTCGCACCGAGCGCGCGCTGATCGGCGAATACGAGGCATTGGTGCGTGAGCTGATCGGCGGGCTGACTTCTCAGAAACGCGATCTCGCGGTCGAGCTCGCGAATCTGCCCGACGGCATCCGCGGCTATGGGCATGTGAAGGAAAACAACCTGAAAGGCGTGCGCATCAAGTGGAACGAGCTGCTCGCGCGTTGGCGTTCGCCGGATGCGGGCAAGACGCAGCACGCGGCTTGATCGACTCTCCCAGCTGAACCGAAAAGCGGCGGTCTGCACGGACCGCCGCTTTTTTTCAGGCGCAAAAAAGCGCTACGGAACCGGGGTTCCGTAGCGCTTCTGCCCAGGCCGCCGCGCGCGCGTTACTGCTGCGCCCACGCCAACCTCACGTGATACACGTTACTTCGCGTTCACCGACTCGCGCGCGTTCGCCGAGGCAACCGCCGTCATGTTGATGATCCGGCGCACGGTCGCGGCCGGCGTCAGGATATGCACCGGCTTTTCCGCACCCAGCAGGAACGGCCCGACCGTCACACCCTCGCCGCCCACGACCTTCAGCAGGTTGTACGCGATGTTCGCCGCTTCGACGTTCGGCATGATCAGCAGATTCGCTTCGCCGGCGAGCGTCGTGCCCGGGAACGCGGCCTTGCGGACCGCCTCCGACAGCGCCGCGTCGCCGTGCATTTCCCCGTCGATTTCGAGCGACGGCGCGCGTTGCGTGATCAGCTTGCGCGCCGCGGCCATGCGCTGCGACGACGACGACGGCGCGCTGCCGAAGTTCGAGTTCGACAGCAGCGCGACCTTCGGCGTGATGCCGAACTTCTCGATTTCGCGCGTGGCGAGCATCGTCATGTCGGCAAGCTGCTCGGCGGTCGGCACTTCGTTGACGTACGTGTCGCAGATGAACAGGTTACGGCCCGGCAGCATCAGCAGATTCATCGCGGCGAAGTTCTCGACGTCGTCGGCCTTGCCGAGCACCTGCTCGATGAAGTTCAGATGCGTGTGGTACTGGCCGATCATGCCGCAGATCATGCCGTCCGCTTCGCCAAGGCGCACGAGGATCGCGCCGATCAGCGTGTTGAACTTGCGCATCGCGGCCTTCGCGACGTCCGGCGTCACGCCTTCGCGCGCGCCGAGTTCGTGATACGCCTGCCAGCACTTGTGATAGCGCGGATCGTCTTCCGGATCGACGATCTCGACGTCTTCACCGCACTTGAGCTTCGAGCCCATCTTCTTCAGACGCATCTCGATCACCGACGGACGGCCGACCAGGATCGGCTTGGCGATCTTTTCGAGCAGCACGAACTGCGCGGCGCGCAGCACGCGCTCGTCTTCGCCTTCCGCGAACACGATGCGCGCCGGTGCCGACTTCGCCGCCGCGAACACCGGCCGCATCACCATGCCCGAGCGATAGACGGTCGCGCCGAGCTGTTCGCGGTACGCATCCATGTCCTGGATCGGGCGGGTCGCGACGCCCGAATCCATTGCGGCCTGCGCGACGGCCGGCGCGATCTTGATGATCAGGCGCGGATCGAACGGCTTCGGAATCAGGTATTCGGGACCGAATTCGAGCGAGTGGCCTTCGTAGGCCTTCGCGACTTCATCGCCCTGGTCGGTTTCCTCGGCCAGTTCGGCAATCGCGCGCACGCACGCGAGCTTCATTTCTTCGGTGATCGTCGTCGCGCCGACGTCGAGCGCGCCGCGGAAGATGAACGGGAAACACAGCACGTTGTTGACCTGGTTCGGATAGTCCGACCGGCCGGTCGCGATGATGCAGTCCGGGCGCACCTTGCGCGCTTCTTCCGGACGGATTTCCGGCTCGGGGTTCGCGAGCGCGAGAATCAGCGGCTGCGAGCCCATTTCGGCGACCATCTCCGGCTTCAGCACGCCTGCGCTCGAGCAGCCGAGGAACACGTCCGCGCCGCGGATCGCATCGGCGAGCGAGCGCGCTTCGGTGTGCGCGGCATAGCGCTCCTTCGACGGATCGAGGTTGCCGCGCCCTTCGTAGATCACGCCCTTCGAGTCGGCGACGAGAATGTTCTGCTTCGACAGACCGAGATTGACGAGCAGATCCAGACACGCAATGGCCGCCGCGCCCGCGCCCGAACAGACCAGCTTCACTTCGTCGAGCCTCTTGCCGACCACCTTGAGGCCGTTCAGGATCGCCGCCGACGCGATGATCGCGGTGCCGTGCTGATCGTCGTGGAAGACCGGAATCTTCATACGTTCGCGCAGCTTCTTCTCGATGTAGAAGCACTCGGGCGCCTTGATGTCCTCGAGGTTGATGCCGCCCAGCGTGGGCTCGAGCATCGCGATCGCCTCGACGAGCTTGTCCGGATCGGATTCGCTCAGCTCGATGTCGAACACGTCGATGTCCGCGAACTTCTTGAACAGACACCCCTTGCCTTCCATCACCGGCTTCGCGGCAAGCGGGCCGATGTTGCCGAGGCCGAGCACAGCGGTGCCGTTCGTGATCACGCCGACGAGGTTGCCGCGCGACGTGTACTTCTGCGCGTCGAGCGGTTCCTCGTGAATTGCCATACAGGCTGCCGCCACACCCGGCGAATACGCGAGCGACAAATCCAGCTGGTTCGACAGTGCCTTGGTAGGCGTCACCGAAATCTTGCCAGGTTTCGGATTCTGGTGATATGCGAGAGCGCTTTGCTTGAGTTGTTCGTCCATTTCTAGGCCTGCGAGACGTAAGTGATTGGGCCCGGCGACACACATCGTTGCAGCGCTTTCATCTGTCGGACGGATAGACGACCGAGGCGGTTTTCGCACGCGCCCGGTCAGGCGCGACGGCTTACCTCGACGAACACGGGACGATGTGGAGTGCTTCGCGGGTCGATCAGTGTACACCCCGGACGTGTCGATGCACTGAGTGGTTAACAGGACTCGCCATTAGCGAAACAGGCGCTCAGGACGCTGCGTCGCCACGACCCGGCCGTGCTTTTCCGCCACGCGGCGAGGCGCCATGCGGGCCGCATGGTCCACGCATTCGCAGTATTCGAAGCGATTGAAGGACGCGCTTCGTCGACGCGGTCAGTCGAGTTCGGCGCCGCGTCGCTCAGGTATCAGAACCAGGGTCGCGAGGATGTCGAGCAGGTAAATCGACGCCAGTAGCGCGAGCGCCGCGCCGAACGAGTAGCGCGCCGCCAGCGCGCCCACGACGACCGGCCCAAAGCCGCCCACCGCGCGACCCGCGTTGAACAGCACGTTTTGCGCGGTGGCGCGCGCATCGGTTGGATAGAGCTCCGAAATCAGCGCGCCGTAGCCGCCGATCATGCCGTTGACGAACACCCCCATCGCCGCGCCGCCGATCAGCAACGCCATCGGCGTCGTCAGTTGCGCATAGACGAACACCATGACGACGGCGCCCGCCTGGTAGAACAGGAACGTCGGCTTGCGGCCGAAGCGGTCGGCGGCGATGCCGAATAGCCAGATGCCGGCCGCCATGCCGAGAATCGTCGCGGCGGTCCACAGCCCCGATTTGGTCAGCGAGTAGCCGAAGGTCTTCGACAGATAGCTGGGTAGCCAGATCATCAGCCCGTAATAGCCGAAGTTCTGCACCGAGCACAGGATCGTGACGCCGAGGCTCGCGCGCGTCGTGCGTCCATCGACGAACAGCAGTTTCAGCGGCAGCTTGCGCATGCCGCGCGCGACGCGTTGGTTGAAAATCGCCGGCTCCTCGACGCGGCGCCGCACGAAGAACGACACGGCCGCCGGCAGCAGCCCGAGCGCGAACATGCCGCGCCAGCCGATCACCGGCAGCAGCAGCGGCGTCAGCAACGCGGCCGCCAGCACGCCAAGCTGCCAGCCGAGCCCGACATACGACGACACCCGCGCCCGCTGCGACGCCGGCCACGCTTCGGCGACCAGCGTCATACCGATGCCGAATTCGCCGCCCAGCCCGATCCCGGCGATGGTCCGATAGATCAGCAGGTCCGTGTAGCCTTGCGCGAGCGCGCACAGGCCGGTGAACACCGCGAAGATCAGGATCGTCCACGTCAGCATGCGCACGCGGCCGAAATAATCGCTGAGCACGCCGAAGAGCACGCCGCCCGCCACCGCACCGATGAGCGTCCATGTGACCAGCGCACCGGCCTGCGAGGAACTCAGATGCAGGTCGGCGGCGATCACCGGCAGCATGAAGCCGAGAATCAGCAGATCGAAGCCGTCCATCGCATAGCCCAGCACCGACGCAAGCAGCGCGCGGCCCGCATAGCCCGGTTCGACGGCGGAGCGGGTTTCGGTGGCGGAGGCGGGTGGAGCGGCGTTCATTGAAAGCATTCCGTAGGTCTGAAGGCGGCTGGGTGGGAAGCGTCCCGGGAAAGTCGCGTGAGTGTAAAGGCGGCCTCACCCGGTCACAAGACGATGCGCGCGCCAAAGCGCCCGCCGGCTGCGCCGCCGCGCACGACGGCCTCCTCGGTGCGACCCATTTCAGGTAAAATAGCGGCCCACGCGCGCAGCAAAAGCCGGTCTGTGCTCTTCCCCCGGCCGCGTATCCCGCCCAGCATGGCGCGGCATACCCCGCTTGCTGCGCCACCGGGCCCAGCGCCCGCTTCTCCCCCGCTCACTCCGAAGGATCCGCCCATGACAGGCTTCGATCGCCAGACGATCTCCGACACCACCGCCAAGATGCTGCTCGAAGTGCAAGCAGTGCATTTCAATGCGGAGAAACCGTATATTTTCACGTCCGGCTGGGCGAGCCCGGTGTACATCGACTGCCGCAAGCTGATCTCGTATCCGCGTGTGCGCCGCGGCCTGATGGAAATGGCCGAAGCGACGATCCTGCGCGACGTCGGCTATGAGCAGATCGACGCGGTCGCCGGCGGCGAAACCGCGGGCATCCCGTTCGCGGCATGGCTGTCCGACCGCCTGATGGTGCCGATGCAGTACGTGCGCAAGAAGCCGAAGGGTTTCGGCCGCAACGCGCAGATCGAAGGTCTGCTGACCGAAGGCCAGCGCGTGTTGCTCGTCGAAGACCTGACAACCGACAGCCGCAGCAAGATCAACTTCATCAACGCGCTGCGCGCCGCCGGCGCGACGGTGAACCACTGCTTCGTGCTGTTCCACTACAACATCTTCAAGGAAAGCGTGTCGGTGCTGAAAGACATCGACGTCGATCTGCACGCGCTCGCCACGTGGTGGGACGTGCTGCGCGTCGCGAAGCAGAACAACTACTTCGACACGAAGACGATCGACGAAGTGGAAAAATTCCTGCACGCGCCGGCCGAGTGGTCCGCTGCACATGGCGGTGCGACGTCTACGCCGCAATAAAGCCATCGCGCTAAGGCAGTGACAATAAAAACGTAGCCGCTTTATGCGGATTGAATGAAAAAGCCGCCTGTTTCGCAACAGGCGGCTTTTTTTATCGCCGATTGTTTATCGCCGATTACCAGGCGGACGAAACGAGGCCCGATATCAGGACTGGTTCGCGATGTCCTTACTCGAGTTCGACGAAAGATTCAGCAAACCATTGCTCTGCGCATACTGGAATAGTTGGGAGTCGCGATCGATTCCGAGCTTGCGCATGGCCGCGTTTTTTTGTGTGCTGATCGTCTTGATGCTGCGATTCAAACGCTCCGATATTTCCTTGATCGTCATACCCGATACGAACAGGCGCACGACTTCGAGTTCGCGCCGCGACAGCTTCGAGTCGTCGCGCTTGCCGGCTGAATTGACCCGCAACCCATCGAGCACCGTTTTCACCGACGGACTCATATAGGTCATACGACGGCCCACGTGTTGTACCGCAAGCGCAATATGGCTGAGATCGTCCGATTTGTTCACGACCGACGTCACGCCAAGTTCCTTGAGCCGTTTGAGCAATGCGGCGTTCTCGAGCATGGTGAGCACGACGATCGGCAGATTCGGGAAATTGCGGCGCAAATAGTCGATGAGTTGCAAGCCGTCGCCGTACTGACCGCCCGGCATGGCCAGGTCGGTGACGAGCACGTCGCATTCGGTGGATTGCAACATTTTGATAAGTTCAGTCGACTGCCTTGCGCGCCCAACGACTTGCATACCGGGAAATTTGAGCAGCGCATTTTCAGCGCCAAACAGAATAACCGGATGATCGTCTGCCACCATGACCCTGAGTGAAACTTGCATCGTCCTCCTCTGGACGGATAAACCGGTCTCCACAACTTCTAACACTGCTTTTGACGCTCGCTATTTAAACGAGTCAAATGCAGTAAGGGTCGCGCGACAACCCCCTTACTATAGCTGATTTCCTGTCTGCGAATTCCGCGGCACGCGAACATATTGCGTCGCAGAGCTAATCAGCGCTGATGTTAGACTTGATTCGACCGTGGGGCACAATTCAGGACAACGACAGTCGCGAGCACCCGCGCCTCGCGCCCTTACAGGAGAACCGGCATATGCGCGTGCGTTGCCTGGTTGTTTCGCTGGCTTCATCTTGGCGGCATCAATCGCTCGCCGTCGGCGCGATGCTCGCGCTATTCGCAGCGCATAGTGCCGGTGCGCGGGCCGACGAGCCGTTCACGCTGACGAGCGCGAGCGTACGCGCGGGCGGCACCGTGCAGAATGCGCAGGTGTTCGACCGGAACGACTGCAAGGGCGGCAACCGTTCACCGCAGCTCTCATGGCGCGACGCGCCGGCCGGTACGCGCGGCTTCGCGATCACGATGTTCGACGAGGACGCGCCGGGGCGCGGCTGGTGGCACTGGGCGGTCGCGGGCATCCCCGCCACGGTCGACAGCCTGCCCGAGAATGCGAGCTCGTCCGGTTTCCTGGGCAAGCTCGGCGCGGTCGAAGCGCGCAACGACTTCGATACCGACGGCTATGGCGGCCCGTGCCCGCCGCCCGGCAAACCGCATCGCTATATCATCACCGTGTACGCGCTGAACTCGGCCGATTTGCGTCTCGCGCAAGGACGTCCCGCGTTGATGTTCGATCACGAGATCGGCACGGCCGCGATCGGCAGCGCGCGGCTCGAGGTCAATTACGGGCGCTAGTGGCGGCCGTCGCGGTCGTGATGGGGCGCCGCCGCGCCGCATCGCCTGGCTTGCGCCGTTCGCCTTCCCGATCGCTTTGCTGGAGCACTTCATGTCGAAGATCGTCATCGTTTATCACAGTGGCTACGGCCACACGAAGAAGGTCGCCGAAGCCGTGCTCGCGGGCGCGCTGGAAGCCGGTGCGCAGGCGAAGATGATGCCGGTCGGCGACCTCGACGACGCCTCGTGGGACGAACTCGCCGCCGCCGACGCGCTGATCTTCGGCGCGCCGACCTACATGGGCGGCCCGTCGGCCGACTTCAAGAAGTTCGCCGACGCCAGTTCGAAACCGTGGTTCGCGCAGGCGTGGAAAGACAAGATCGCAGCCGGCTTCACGAACTCGGCGACGATGAACGGCGACAAGTTCTCGACCATCCAGTACTTCGTCACGCTGGCGATGCAGCACAGCATGATCTGGGCCGGCACCGGCATGATGCCGTCGAACACGAAGGCCGCGACGCGCAACGATCTGAACTTCGTCGGCGGCTTTACCGGACTGCTTACGCAATCGGCGGCCGATGCGTCGCCCGACGAAGCGCCGCCGCCGGGCGATCTCGAAACCGCGCGCCTATTCGGCGCGCGCATTGCGGGCGTCACCGCGCGCTGGATCGCGCCGCGCGGGTAGCGGCGCGCGGCTAATGGCTGAACGGCGCCGAAACGACGTCGCGGCTCATCGGCGGTTCATCTTCGGTCATCAGCCCGCATTCGCCGCGCAACGGGTCACGCCAACGTCACGTTGTGCGCGCATCGTCGTTTTTTCGCGCTGCACCGCACGGTCGCGGCGATGACGTCTTAAAATAACGTTCCGGCGCGGCGTCGCGCCCCGTTTCCAGCGAGTGAGATCGAGATGAGCACGAAAGTTTTTGTCGACGGACAGGAAGGCACGACCGGCCTGAAAATTTTTGAATACCTGTCGCAGCGCGCCGACGTCGAAATCCTGCGTATCGAAGAAGCGAAGCGCAAGGACCTGGACGAGCGCCGTCGTCTCATCAACGCGTCGGACGTCACGTTCCTGTGTCTGCCCGATGTCGCCTCGCGCGAGTCGGCCTCGCTCGTCGAGAACGACCGCACGGTGCTGATCGACGCGAGCACCGCGTTCCGCACCTCGCCCGACTGGGCCTACGGCCTGCCCGAGCTGGCTCGCTCGCAGCGCGAGCGCCTGCGCACCGCCAAACGCATCGCCGTGCCGGGCTGCCACGCCTCGGCGTTCGTGCTCGCGATGCGCCCGCTCGTCGAAGGCGGCGTCGTCGCGCCCGAGTTCGCCGCGCACGCCTATTCGATCACTGGCTACAGCGGCGGCGGCAAGAAGATGATTGCCGACTACGAGGCCGGCGGCAACGACAGACTCAAGAGCCCGCGCCCGTACGCGCTCGGCCTCACGCACAAGCACCTGCCGGAAATGGCCACGCATACGGGCCTGAAGTCGGCGCCGATCTTCACGCCGATCGTCGGCGACTTTTACAAGGGCCTCGCGGTCACCACGTACTTCTCGCCCGGCCAGCTCGCGAAGAAGACGACGCCGCAGGACGTGCAGGCTCAGTTCGCCGAATACTACGCGGGCGAAGCGTTCGTGCACGTCGCGCCATTCAACGCCGACGCGAGTCTCGACAACGGCTTCTTCGATGTGCAGGCGAACAACGACACCAACCGCGTCGACCTGTTCGTGTTCGGCAACGAAGAGCGCTTCGTGACCGTCGCGCGGCTGGACAATCTCGGTAAGGGCGCGTCGGGTGCGGCGATCCAGTGCATGAATCTCGCGATCGGCGCGGCCGAAGACACCGGTTTGAAACGCTAGGCGAGTCGACCCGCATCCGCGGTGCCACGAAAAAAGCCGGTCTTTGCAGACCGGCTTTTTTGTTTTAAAGCCCGCTCATTAAAATTGATACAAGACATTTCTGCCTGGTAGCCTCGGCGCCATACTCGCCGCCGGTGCGGGCAAGCCGGGGCTGCCGCAGGTGTCGGCGAAGGCGTCGTCGTGGGCGCCGGTGTTCAACGCGGGCCTTGCCTACAACATCACCGAGCACTGGGGGCTCGTTGCGTCGGTCACGTATATCCCGCTGAAGACGACGTCGTCGGTCATCATCAAGGCGGCCGATGGGACGGAGCTTGGTATGTCGAAGGCGGATCTGGGCGCAAACCCGATCATTTCCTTCCTGGCCGTGTCGTATAAGTTCTGAATTTGATTTTCCGCGGTCGCGACGCCGCTTTGGGCGCGCGGCGAATTCCGGGCAAAAAAAAGCCCACCTAGGTTGGCGGGCTGAATCCATATCAGAGGAGACATGGAGGAGACAAGACGAACTATAGCAGACCGCTTGGTGCGTTGCAACATGCAAATTAGGGTTGACCCTCAATGTTGCAGACATACAACGGTCACATGGGTACGGCTCAGTTTTCCCTTGTCTACCGACACGCGCGGTGCTTAGTGCCTCACCAGCGCCATCATCGCGCCGAAACCGACGAACACACCGCCCGTCAGCCGGTTGAACATCCGCGCGACGCTGCGGCTCTTCAACCTGGCGCCGATGCGCGTGCCAAAACCCGCATACACCAGATACCAGCTGACCTCGATCGACGCGAACGTCGCGAGCAGCACGCCGAACTGCGGCAACTTCGGCTGGATTGCATCGATGAATTGCGGCAGCAGCGCGGCCGCGAACAGGATCGCCTTCGGATTGCTGCTCGCGACCAGAAAGCCGTTGCGAAATAGCGCGAAGCGCGAGCGCGCGGGCCGGGCTGTCAGGTCGTCGACGTTGTGCGCGGCGGTTTCGTCGGCCGGCGCGCGCCATGCCTTGATGCCCAGATATACGAGGTAGGCCGCGCCGATCATGCGCAGTGCATTGAACATGGTCGGCCATGCCGCCAGAAACACGCCGAGCCCCGCCGCCGATACCGCCAGCATCAGCACCAGCGCCGACAGACAACCGGCCATCGTCGCGCTCGCGCGACGCAGGCCGTGCTGGGCGCCGTGCGTCATCACGAGCAGCATGTTGGGACCGGGAATCGCGGAAACGACGAAAACGGTGGCGGCGAACAGCCACCAGGTATGCAGAGTCATCGAAATCGGGTGTAGGGGGATCGGGCGGCTATTATGCCTTGCCGCCCAGCGTGACTCATGCGGCCACGCTGCGTCGATCGCTCGCGTCGGGCGATCGACAGCGCCGTCAGCGGCCGGCCCGGCGCGTCGCGACCTGACCCAGCACCGCGAAATCCTTCTCGCCGTCGCCGTGCGCGATCGCCTCGATCAGGCTGTCGCGAACCACGCTCGCGACCGGCATCGGCGTCGTCACCGCATCGGCGGCGGCGAGCGCGAGGCGCACGTCCTTCAGTCCCAGACGCGCCTTGAACAGCGCCGGCTCGAAGCGCTGCTCGGCGATCAGCTTGCCGTAGCCCGAGTACACCGGTCCCGGGAACAGACCGCTCGTGATCACGTCGAGAAAGTCCTGCATCGCGAGGCCGTGGCCCGTCACGAGCGCGGCCGCTTCGCCGAGCGTCTCGATCGCCGCGCCGAGCATGAAGTTCGCGGCCAGCTTCATCACGTTCGCCTGCTGCGGCAGCGAGCCGATGCGCCAGGTCTTCTGGCCGAGTGCGTCGAAAATCGGCTGGATCCGGTCGATCGATTCGGCCGGGCCGCCCGCGACGATCGTCAGCTTGCCCGCGGCCGCGACGTCGGGCCGCCCGAGCACCGGTGCGGCGACGTAATGCACGCCGCGCGACGCGTGCGCGGTCGCCAGTTCCTCGGCGAGCGCCACGGAAATCGTCGCCATATTCGCGTGGATCAGCCCGCGCGGCGCATGTTCGAGCAACGACGCGGTGATGACTTCGCGCAGCGCGGCATCGTCGGCGAGCATCGAGAACACGGCGTCGCCCGCAAACGCTTCAGCCGGCGTCGCGACGACTTGCGCGCCCAGCCCGGCCAGCGGCTGAGCCTTTTCCGGTGAGCGGTTCCACACGCGCACCTGGTGCCCGGCTTTCAGAATGTTTGCAACCATCGCGGCGCCCATCTCGCCGAGACCGATAAAACCGATGTCCATCTATCGCTCCGTCTTCTATAGAACCCGAAGTAGAGCACACTCATGCGACAAGCGCAGGACAACGCGCAACCCGAGCGGTGCGATACTGCAGGCATGGTCACCGCGACATTCCGCTTCTACGAGGAGCTGAACGACTTCATCGCCCGGCCGCTGCGCCGGCGCGCGTTCACCTGCGTCTGCGCGCGCGGCGCAACGACCAAGCACATGATCGAAGTGCTCGGTGCGCCGCATACCGAGGTCGAACTGATACTGGTGAACGGCGACTCGGTCGGTTTCGATCATCCGCTCGCCGACGGCGACCGCGTCGCGGTCTATCCGAAATTCGAGGCGCTCGACATCCAGCCACTGCTGCGCGTGCGCGAGCGGCCGTTGCGCGTGATGCGCTTCATCGCCGATGCGCATCTCGGCGGCCTCGCGCCGCTTCTGCGGCTTGCGGGCTTCGATACGCTGTACGACAACCACTTTCCCGACGCCGATATCGAGGCGCTCGCCGCCGCGCAGCAGCGCATCGTGCTGACGCGCGACCGCGAGTTGCTCAAACGCCGCAACATCACGCATGGCTGCTACGTGCGCGCGCTGCGGCCGCGCGAGCAGTTGCGCGAAGTGTTCGACCGGCTCGATCTCGCGCGCAGCGCGCAACCGTTTCGGCTATGCCTCGTATGCAACGCGCCGCTGCGACGCATCGCACGCGAGGAAGCCGGCCCGCGCGTGCCGCGCGGCGTGCTGCAGCGGCACAGCCGCTTCGTGACCTGCGATGTATGCGGACGCGTGTTCTGGGAAGGCACGCATTGGCAGAGGATGCGCGCGTTGATGGACAGCGTCTCCGCCGGCGCACCGGACGGTGTCGGCTGACGCCCCGCGCTTGCGTACAATGCGGGTTGATCTATTTGGCAGAGGCCTTTCCGATGATGAAAAAAACCGACCTTGAAAAGAACAAGGCGCTGAAACTGGGCAACGCGATGAAACAGGCGACCGCTAACCGCGGTGGCAAGAACGCGGCGACCGAGCCGAAGATCGACCGGCGCGAGCAGCGCAAGCTCGATCAGGCGCAAGGCCTCGTCCCGTTTGCGTGCAAGCTCAACGGCGAGCTGGTGGAGGAGCTGAAAACGCGCGCCGCCAGACATCCGGACGGCCTGAACGGGCTGCTGGATGAAGTGATCCGGCGCGGGCTCGCGGGCTGATCTTCCCGCGCGCAATATCCGCCGCAACAGCAAAAAGGCCAGAGCGCGAGCTCTGGCCTTTTTGCTGGCAACGCATCTGCCGTCACCGGCTGCACCGACCGGCAACCGGTGCGGCGCAGCGCTATGTCGCGCCCAACGAGCGCGCGTTGGCTTAGTTCTGCACGCCCTTGTCGTTCGTGCCTGCTGCCGAAGCTGCGGCGGAAACGTGTGCCTTCTTGCCGTGGGTCTTCAGCTGCTTGACGTGGTGCTTCTTCGGTGCGCTTGCTGCTTCCATAGCAGCGGCATCCGATGCCTGCGCGAAAGCCTGAACGGAAACGAGTGCGATCGAAGCGGCTGCGAGCGAGACGATAACTTTTTTCATGTGTTGATCCCCAAACCAGACGACTGAGTCAATGTGAATGAATACAGCTGCACGGTAGAGCGGCTGGACTTCGAGGTGCCTTGTGCTCCCCGCGGGAGAGTATTACCCAGGCGTAGGCGGTTTGTCATGCGCAAAACTCGATATGTATTTTCCGGGAGACAGCCTGCTTTCAGCGTGCTTTCATCTACCTGCAAGCCGCAGCGGGGACCCTGCCAGGTCCCCGTGAAGCCGCCGCCCGCGCGCCTCGCCGACCGCTTCGCGGCGCTCAAACCAGGTTCCGCAGCAGGCTTGCGGTCTCCTGCAGCGCCGGCAAAACGCGGTGCAGCGCGGCGTTCGCCGACTCCTCGCCGATCGGCATGCTGACGCTGATCGCCGCGACCACCGTACCGTGCCGGTCGCGCAGCGGGACCGCGACGCCGCGCACACCGATCTCGAGCTGCTGGTCGGTGACCACGTAGCCGTTGCGGCGGATTTCGCCAAGCACTTCTCTGAGCCGTTCGACGGTCGAATAGGTGTACGGCGTGAAAACCTTGATCGGATAGGACGCGAGCCACGGGTCGATACTGTCGGGCGGCTGGAACGCGAGCAGCACGAGCCCCGCCGACGATAACGGCGCCGGCGCGCGCGAGCCGGTCACGAAGCCGACCGCCATCGCCCGATTCACGCCGTTGCGCGCGACGTAGACGACGTCGTGTTCGTCGAGGATCGCGACCAGCGCGGTTTCCTGCACGGTCGCGGTGATCCGCTGCAGGAACGGTTGCACCGTGCGCGGCAGCCGCGCCGAATCGAGGTAAGACTGGCCGAGCCGCAGCACGCGCGGCGCGAGCCAGAACAGCTTGCCGTCGGTGTCGACGTAGCCGAGCTCGCGCAGCGTCAGCAAATAGCGGCGCGCAGCCGTGCGCGACAGGCCGGCGCGCGCGGCGACCATCGTTGGCGTCATGCGCGCGTGCTCTTCGTCGAATGCTTCGATGATCGCGAGCGCCTTCGCGGCGCCCGCGATCCAGTCCTTGTCGTCCATGTCGTTTGCTCGTGGAAGGAGCGGGGGATCGCGGTCCGATCCGCAAGTCGCTTGATCACCGCGATCCGCAGGCCGGCGACCGCACGGCCGTTGCGCGATTATCGCGCGACTCGCGGGGTTTGCCTGCCCGGCGCGCAACGCCCGCGTATCATGTGAGCGATTCCTTACCGGCTGAGCACCGCGTGGCGCGCCTGCGCGGCTTCCCAGCGCGATCCCAAGACAAATCAGAAGAAATCTTGAATCCCGATACCCGCCAACACCTGCGCGCGAACGTGCTGATGCTGATCGCCGCGATGATCTGGGGCTCCGCGTTCGTCGCACAGCGACTGAGCCTCGATACGATCGGCCCGTTCCTGTTTACCGGCTTGCGCTTTCTGCTCGGCGCGCTCGTCGTGCTGACGATGATCGTCTGCGTGCGCCGCCCGGCGCTCGCCGAGCTGACGAAGCGCGCGCCCGGCGGAGCCCGCGAACTGCTTGGCGCGGGCGGGCTGCTCGGCGTCGTGCTGGCCGTGTCGATCTCGCTGCAGCAGATCGGCCTGCAGTACACGAAGATCGCGAACGCGGGCTTCATCAGTTCGCTGTATGTGGTGATCGTGCCGCTGCTCGGCGTGCTGTTTCGCCACCGGACTGGCCTCGGTACGTGGCTTGGCGCGCTACTGGCGGCCGTTGGCATGTACTTCCTGAGCGTCGACGAGCACTTTTCGATGCTGCACGGCGACTGGTATCAGCTCGCCGGGGCGCTGGTGATTTCCGCGCAGATGATGCTGGTCGGTCGCTTCGCGGCGCGCCACGACACGCTGATGCTCGCACTCGCGCAGTTCGTGACCTGTGGGCTCGTGTGTCTGTCGATCGGCCTTGCCGTCGAACCCTTTAGCGCCGCGATAATTGCGCGAGCCGCGCCGACGATCGGGTACGGCGGTGCGTTATCGGTGGGCGTCGCGTATACGATCCAGGTGGTCGCGCAGCGCTACGCGGCGCCCTCGCATGCGGCGGTGATTTTCAGCATGGAAGGCGTGTTCGCGGCGTTTGCGGGCTGGCTCGTCCTCGGCGAAACGCTGACGACTCGCGCGTTGTTCGGCTCTGCGCTGATGCTCGCGGGATTGATCGTGTGTCAGATACTACCGGGCTGGAAACGCGCCCGGCAGCATGCGCCGCAGGTGATGTGATTTACAGCGTTATAAAACGATTCGACGCCAACGCTCGGTGCGCGATGCGCGCCGACAGGCGTCTTGCCCCTTCGCCCAACTATGCCGCACGCGGATGAGCGAAGGGGCTCGCCGTATCGGCGGTTGGCGGAAACACGCACCAGCAGCCGTCGTCGTGGCGAAAGAAGAACAAACCCCGCCCGCCCTGTTCCGGCGACGTCTCCACCCGCACATAGCGCCGGCCGCCCGCACGTGTGCGGCTGAACTCCGTCACGTGAACCGGCTCGGCCGGCGATGGCGAAAGCCACTTCTCGACCAGAAACCGCAACGACTGTTCGCTCGCGGCTCTCATGATCTGCTCCGGAACAGCTTGTCGCGCTGCGCATCGCGCGTGGACTCGGGACTGTCGTCGTCGCGAGCGGCGTCGCCGTTCTCGGCGGCCTCGGCGGCTGCCAGCGCCATCATCCGACTGGTCGCGACCGCGCGCAACGAGCTGCAATGGGCCGCATGTCGAAGGTCCGACAGAAGACGGACTAGCTGTCGTGCTGATCTGCGTTTCATACATCCCCCGCACTGCACCAGAAACCTCACAAAGCACTTTAACTCTATGCCGGATTGTTCGCTGGGCAAATGGTTTTGACTAAATAGCAACAGTTGCGCTTGCAATAAGACGGCGCGCAATCTTCGTACCGAGTTATCAGTGTGCGTGTTCGGTGGGTGGAAATCTGTGCGTTGGCGAGCCCTTCGCGTCGCGCGAAGCGTCGATGCGGGAGCAACGGGAAGTGTCGGTCGGAGGCGTGGTTATCCACAGCGACCTCTGAATAACTTCGGGATAGTGCGACGAACAGCCTGTGCGCGAAATCTTGATAAAGATCAGGGTCGGCTAACGGCGTTCGAACTTATCCCAGTTATGTAGTTTTTCTACCGACGTGTTCCGCAGGGTTATAGGTTTCGCATGATGTTGAAGCGGCGCGACATTTGCGACTTATCCACAGAATCGGTTAACCCTTGTTAACTACTACTACGTATGTATACGTATCAAGTAAACACCATAAGGTGAATATCGCTGCGCGCCTGAATCAGAGGCTGATCGGACCTTGATCAGCCTCGATGCGAAAGCCGCTGCACGGCTGTCACGGCACCAGAGGCGCCGTGCCGCTCGCGGGTTCGATCGCTGCAGCCTGGCCAATCGGGTCGGCGGGCTGGACCGGCGAGGATGTCGACGGTGTCGTCAACGGAACCGGTGCGGGCGCGGTTAACTGCGCTGGCGCGGGCGCTGACTCGACCGCCTGAGCCACAGTTGGTGGCGTCACGGCGACAGGCTTGTCGGTCGTCGGTTGGGCGAGCGCTGGTGACGTCGTCTGAACCGGCACGGTCGGCGTCGCTCGAACTGCAGCGGAGGTGGTCGCCGCTACCGGCTCGGGCACCGGCTCAGGGATCGTCAGTTGAAGCGGCGCTGCTACCGGCATCGGCAGCGCCCGCGTCTCGATCGGGCTGCTCGTCACCGGCTGCGTGCGCACGACCGTCTGCAAGTAATGATCGACGAGACCGAAAAAGCGGTCATAGAACTTGCCCGACGGAATCGTCTCGCTCGAGATCTTCACCATCGCGTCGCTATTCGAGCGAATCGGCAGCGACAGCGAACCGAGCACGCTGAGCCCGACGCTCGCCGACGTATCGCTCTTCTTCAATGCGAAGCCGTTCTGCACCGCGTTCACGTACACGATGCTGGTATCGGCCGCCTCTTCGCCGGGCGTGCACACGACGTGAAATTCGACGACCACGTGCGAATCGCCGGTCGGCTGAAAATTCTTCGTGCCGTCGACGGTATCGGGACGCGACATCGTCGTCAGATAGCCTTGGCTCAGCAATGCGCGGCGCGCGGCTTCGCAGCTATCGCCCGTACTCGAATTGAAATTGCGCGCGTACGGGCTTGCGCCGGTTTCGAATAGTTCCTGAGTGAATTGGGGTTGCGGCGTGCTGCTGCATGCCGTGAGCGCGACCAGCCCGAACAGGGCCGCGGCGGTGGTGCGGGAAAAGGGGTTCTGCATGATCGGTTGCGAGAAGCGCCTCGTGAGCGCGAATGGAAATGCATTGTAGAGCGGGCAGCGTCACGTGCGTAAAAAGCGTGCAAGGTACAGCCCGGACCCTATTACAGCGGGAAATAGGGCGTCAACTTGAAGCACGCCGCCGCGCCCTCGCAGTGCAAACGGGTGAAAATACGAGAAGAGACCGCGCGTGCGTGCCTAGTTCGACGTCGTGCGCGCCGAGCCCACCGTCGCGGCCGAAGTCGACCCAGAGGTCGCGGCCGACGATGCCCCGGCTGCCCCGCTCGCGGCGGGTGCCGCCGATGCAATGAACGCCGCCGGCACGCTGAACGCGTCGGCCCACGGGTTCGCGCTGGCGCAACGATCCGCCTCGCACGACGCGGCCCGCCCAGCGGCCCCGGAAGCGCCGTCAGCGGGTGTCGCAACCGCCGCGAAATCCTCCACGCGCAGATTCACCTTCTGCGCATAAGCCTTTGAGCCGCCATAGCTCTTGAGCGCGGTATTCAGATCGCCGTTCGCCGAGCGCATGTAGCCGTACAGAATCGCCGAGCCCGCTTCGATGTTCGCACCCGGCTCGGTCAGATCCTTCACGTTGCGCAGCAGGCCGCGGTGCGCCTGCGGCACGACCTGCATCAGCCCCGTCGCGCCATTGGCGCCGCGGGCTTTTTCCTTGAAGCGGGATTCGATCGAGATGATGGCGAGCAGCAGCGCCGGAGGAAGGGAGTATTTGTTGGCGGCGGATTGCACCGCGTCGGAGATCTTTTGAGCCTTTTCTTTGCCCACACCGAACTTCTGCGTCAGGTACGCCGATATTCGGTCGGTGTTTTCGTCGGCCGCCGCGGTTTGCGCGAGGCCGAGCGAAAGCACGATCAGGCAAAGTAACCGGCTCATAGTGGACGTCGGAGGAAGCAAAGATCCGCGCATTATAGCGCCGCCGCATCGGGCGGCGCCTTTCCTCGGCAATTTTTGTCTTTTAAATCAAGGGTGAGCGGAACTCGTCCCGCTTTCCGATGGGTTCATTTGACCGCTTTTGACTTCAGGTCATAGCCGTCGCTCAGCGTCGCGAGGAACGCGGCGACGTCCTCGATATCACGCTCGGACCAGACCGGACGCTCGCCCGTTTTGCGCGTCAGCGGCTTGTCGGTCGTATCGACGTTCACGCGCAGTGCGACCGGCAGATCGTTGAATTTGTCGACTTTGCCGTGCGCATCCCTTGGATACCACTTGTCCGGGTTCGTATCGCGTTGCACGTAGAAACGCAAGGCCTCTTTCAGCGTGTGGAAGCGACCGTTGTGAAAAAACACGTGACGCGTCGCGGTATTGCGCAGCGATACCGACTTGAACAGTCCGCAGTTCAGCTTGTCGCTCTGATCCGTGCGCAATGGTCCGCACAGGCCCATGTCGAAATACTTCGGATCGGCGTTGACCTTCAGTTCAGCGTTGCGCGGCACGCCAAGCGCCTGAAAGTTGAAGTCGGTGAAAAGCGGATGAGCGCCGTTCACGCCCGACTGGTCGATATGACAGGATGCGCAATTGCCGCCGGCGGGGTCGTCGAACAGTTTTTTGCCGCGCAACTCTTGTGCAGTTAGTTGCACTTTCCCGTCCAGGTAGTAGTCGAACTTGCTCGTGTACGGATGAAAACTCGGGTCTTCGAGCTCGAAGCGCTCGATCGCGTACATCGCCTGGGTGAACGCCTTGGTCGGATCGGCAAAAATGTTCTGGCCGAATACTTCCTTGAAGCGCGCAGCGTATGGCGCGCGCTGCATCTTCGCGAGCAATGCGGCCGGATCCTTGTTGGCCATCTCGTTCGGATTGAACAGCGGGAAGTTCGCCTGATCGTGCAGATAGTTGAAGCGCCCGTCCCAGCCGAAGCCGCCGACCGGCGCGTTGTCCGTTTCGCTGAGCCGCTCGGACAGGCTCGCCGCCTGCGCATGCGTCCAGATCGGCGTACGGTTCAGCACGTAGCGCAGGCTCGGCACCGCGCGCGTGCCCTGCTGATGCAAGTCCACGCCGCCCAGTTGCGCGGCGAGACCGTTGGGCGGCCCGTACGCGTGCTCGGGACTGTGACAGCTCGCGCACGACATCTTGCCCGAAGCCGACAGCGCCGGATCGAAGAACATCAGTTTGCCGAGCGCGGCGGCGTCACTATAGACGGGCTTCGCATCGGCGGATGCCGGTGTCGCATTCGACGCAACAGCGCGCGCCGCACCGGCGCCCCCCAGTAACGCGCCGCCCATCAGGGCGGCGAGCGCTATCCGACGCGCGCTCGCGCGCGTCGTGAATCGCATGACAGAAGACAGCATCGAGTCTTTTACAGGTTCGTGAAGATGTCGCTGCCGAACCCCACCAGACCGGCCTGTCCCGCATAACCAAGGTGGTCCAGCTGGAAGATGTCCTCGATGCTCTTCAGCATCGAATAGTGGTTGTACGGCACTGTGGACACCGTACCCGGCTTGATGAACTTCGAGATCATCACAGCGCCGGTCTGGTCGCCGCCGTAGCTCGACTTGGTCAGGTTGATCGTGATGCCGTTATAGGCGAGCGACGAAGTCTCCGGGAACGACGGCAGGTTCGGGCCGGGTTGCTGGCTACAGCAGGTCGTGCCCGCAAATACCAGATCCTCGCCCGACGCGGACTGCGTGACCGTCGCGTAGCTGCTTTCGTCGAAGTTGATGATCAGCAGGCCATCCTTCTGGAACGCCGGCGATGCGGTGATGATCGGCACCCACTTCTGCAGGAACGTGTTCGCGCTCGTCAGGCCGCCCGGCTGGCCGTTCACGCAAGGTGCGTCGTGGCCGTCGTCGCACAGGTTCGGCGTGATCAGGTTGAAGTTCGCCGTGGTCGAGACCGATTGCAGATCGTTCTGCAGGTTATTCAGATTGACGACGTGCTGTCCGCAGTCCGGCGAATCGATGATCGAGTGGAAGTACATGAACGGATTGTGGCGCGTCGCATACTGGTCGCCGAGCGGCACGGCCGCGCTCGGCGCTTCGGCCGACTGCGTCAGGTCCGTCGTGTTCAGCGTCGGATGGCCGCAGGTAGCCGCTTCGCGCGACGGATCGTTGCCCATGTCGCCTTCATAGCCCTTCCACGTATAGCCCGCTGCCTTCAACTGGTCCGGCAACGTCTTCACGCTCGCCGGATACACGCAGCCCGAGCCGATCGCCTGGCCATCGGACGTCATGCCGGTCAGCTTGAAGTCCTGATAGGTCATGCAGTCGTTGTCGGTCTCGTTGGTCGGCGACTGGCCGCTGATCATCGAGATGTAGTTGTCGAGACTCACGTGGCCCGTGCCGTAGTACTGCTGCACGAGCGCGCCTTGCGATGCCAGCGTTTGCGCGAGATACGGCGCTTTGGTGTTGGCGCCGAATGTGGTCGCGTAGTTTTCGTTTTCGAGCGTGATCACGAAGACGTGGCGAATCTGCTGCTGTCTGGTCAGTTGCAGCCCGCCGGACGAAGAAGACGAGCCACAGGCGGCCACGATCAAAGCGATTAAAGCCGCGCAAGCGGCCATGATGAGTGCGCGTAGCCCAATGCGGTGTGACATGTTCGTTGCCCTCTGTTGCTGTCTCTTTGTTGCCCTGTCGGGAATGCGGTTTTATTTGCGGGCAGACTTTATGGAGCACCTATGACATTGCCGTGAAAGTTGACGTTCGTTCACCGATAAAACCATTGGCGAACCAGCGGGTTGCCGACTCGATTCACGCTTCGCGCCGATTTGAGACAATGCGCGTCGGCCGCGCGCATCGTTGCGCGCCGCCTCAACGAACAACCGATGTTTTCAGCTATGAGCAAGACCGCGTTTATTCCCAGCGTCCCCGGCACGTCGGAGGACGACTTCGAGATTTCGGCGAGCGCGAAAATGGCCGGCTACCGGCGCTTCTTCGGCGTGTTGAAGGTGCTGCGCACGACCGACGGCCGCGTGCTGTTTCCATTCGATGGCGCGCCCGAACTGGGCCCACACGCGAGCCGACTCGAAGCGCTCGCGGCCGCGCAGGTGTATGGCGAACACATCGTCGCGAGCGATCTGGCGCGGCCGGAGTTGTAGGATTCGTCGATCACCCGGCGATATGCCGATACGCGAAAAAATGCGGATGGGTCAGCGCACGCGTACCCGGTTTGCCGCGCCGGCCCCCGCACGCGCGGCGAGCACCCCACCGAGCACGCCGCCGACATGGCTCTGCCACGACACATCCGGATAGATCGGCAGTACGCCGAACAGCAGGCTCAGACCGTAGCTGCTGACGACGACCAGGGCCACGAGGATCGACACGAGATTGCGCGTGTAGTAGCCGCGGGCGACCAGGTAGCCCGCATAGCCGAACACCAGCCCACTCGCGCCGATATGCACCGAATACGGCGCGCCGAATAGCCACGCGCAAAGACCGGCGCCGAGCATCGCGCCGATGGTCGCGCGCCAGAAGCCGGCGATGTTCGGCCACGTACACAGCCAGCCGAGTACGACGAGCCCGCTCGTGTTGGCGGCGATGTGTCCGACGCTCGCATGCAGCCACGGTGCGAACAGGATGCCCTGCAAGCCGTCGAGCGAACGCGGCACGACGCCGTGTTCGTTCAGATGCAGGAACGGCAACGCAACCGACAGAAAGAACACCGCCCACATCGAACCGACGAACAGCGCGATTAGCACGACGCGTGACTTCAGCTTTTCGGTTAGCGTGTTGGGAGATGAGGTCTTCATGATGACGAGGCCACGTGGGATGTCGACAGAGGGTAGTCGATGTGGCGTCGTCACGTCGAGGCATCGTGGCAAGACAGATGCCGATGGTGTTTCGTCCGCCGGACCGCATGGCGGCGCGGCGGAATGCGTGAGCTTGCGGCCCGGTTTGCCGCTACGTCTTCGTCACTCCACCGTCACCGACTTCGCCAGGTTCCGCGGCTTATCCACATCCGTGCCACGCGCACAAGCGGTGTGATACGCGAGCAACTGCAGCGGCACGACGTGCAGGATCGGCGACAGCAAGCCATAGTGCTCTGGCATCCGGATCACATGCAGCCCTTCGCCGTTGACGATCTTCGTATCGGCATCGGCGAACACATAAAGCTCGCCGCCGCGCGCGCGCACTTCCTGGATGTTCGACTTCAGCTTTTCGAGCAGCGCGTCGTTCGGCGCGACCGTCACCACCGGCATCGCTTCGGTCACGAGCGCCAGCGGCCCGTGCTTCAGCTCGCCAGCCGGATACGCCTCGGCGTGGATATACGAAATCTCCTTGAGCTTCAGCGCGCCTTCGAGCGCGATCGGATAGTGCATGCCGCGTCCGAGGAACAACGCGTGTTCCTTGCGCGAAAACTCCTCCGACCACGCGATGATCTGCGGCTCCAGCGCGAGCACGCTGTTGAGCGCCGCCGGCAGGTGGCGCAACTGCTTCAGATAACTCGCTTCCTGGTCGTCGTTCAAACGTCCGCGCAGCTTCGCGAGCGTTGCCGCCAGCGTGAACAGCGCAACCAGCTGCGTAGTGAATGCCTTGGTCGACGCGACGCCGATCTCGCGGCCCGCGTGCGTGAGGAACGACAACTCGGTCTGCCGCACCATCGCGCTCGTGCCGACGTTGCAGATCGCGAGCGTGTGCTTGTGGCCGAGCTCCTGCGCGTGCTTGAGCGCCGCGAGCGTGTCGGCGGTTTCGCCCGACTGCGAAATCACCACCACCAGCGACTTCGGATTCGGCACCGACTCGCGATAGCGATACTCGCTCGCGATCTCGACCTGAGTCGGAATCTTCGCGAGCGATTCGAGCCAGTACTTGGCGGTGAGCCCCGAGTAGTAGCTGGTGCCGCACGCGAGAATCAGCAGGCTGTCGATGTCCGCGAACACCTGGCGCGCGCCTTCGCCGAAGATCGAGGCATCGAACGCGTCGGCCTGCGGAATCGTGTCGGTGATCGCGCGCGGCTGCTCGAAGATTTCCTTCTGCATGAAGTGGCGATACGGGCCGAGTTCGACCGCGCCGCCATAGGCGGCCACCTGGCGCACCTCGCGTTGCGCGGCCTCGCCCTGGCGATCGGCGATGCGCACGCCATCGAGCGACAGTTCGCAGACATCGCCTTCCTCGAGGAAGATGAAGCGCTCGGTGCTGCCTGCGAGCGCGAGCGCGTCCGATGCGAGGAAGTTTTCGCCGTCCCCGAGCCCGACCACGAGCGGCGAGCCCTGACGCGCGCCGACCACCGTATGCGGCTGATCCTTGTGCAGCACCGCGATCGCATACGCGCCGTGCAGTTGCGCGATCGCCTCGCGCACCGCAGCGAACAGGTCGCCGCGATACAGGCTATGGACCAGGTGCGCGATAACCTCGGTGTCGGTCTGCGAGACGAACTCGTAACCCTTGCCGCGCAGCATTTCGCGCAAGGTCTCGTAGTTTTCGATGATGCCGTTGTGTACCAACGCCAGCGCATCCCGCGAGAAGATCGGGTGCGCGTTGTCGGTGACCGGTGCGCCATGCGTGGCCCAGCGTGTATGCGCGATGCCCGTCACGCCTTCGAGGTGACCGTCGCGCACCTGGCCTTCGAGGTCGGCCACGCGCGCGACGCTGCGCGCGCGGCTCGGCCCGCGAGCGCCGAGCACGGCGACGCCGCACGAATCGTAGCCGCGATATTCGAGGCGCCGCAGTCCTTCGACCAGGACGGGAACGATATTACGTTGCGCAACCGCGCCGACAATGCCGCACATGGTGTATTCCTTTTCAGTGCCGGATTCAGTGAGCGCGCCTCGTGGGCACGCCGTATCGATCAGCTTTTCTTTTTGACAGGGCGCACATAGCCCGTCTTGCTCGTCTGGGTTTTATCGTTCAACACCAGCGCGTCGGCGGCGACGTCCTTCCACACCGTGGTGCCGGCCGCGATCGTCGCGCCGCGCTGCACGCGCACCGGTGCGACCAGTTGCGTGTCCGAGCCGACGAACACGTCGTCCTCGATCACGGTGCGGAATTTGTTGGCGCCGTCGTAGTTGCAGGTGATCGTGCCCGCGCCGATATTCACGCGCGCGCCGACATCCGCATCGCCGATGTAGGTGAGGTGGTTGGCCTTCGAGCCATGACCGAGCACCGCGTTCTTGATCTCGACGAAGTTCCCTACATGAGACTCGTCTTGCAGCGCCGCGCCTGTGCGCAAGCGCGCATACGGACCGACAACGGCCTTCGCGCCGACTTCCGCGCCTTCGATGTGCGTGAACGCATCGACGCGCGTACCGGCGCCGATACTCGCGTTGCGAATCACGCAGTTCGGCCCGATGCTGACGTTGTCGGCCAGCGTCACACGGCCTTCGAACACGCAGTTGACGTCGATCGACACGTCGCGGCCGCATTCGAGCGTGCCGCGCACGTCGACGCGCGCCGGGTCGGCGAGCGTCACGCCCGCGACGAGTAGCGCGTCGGCGACATTGCGCTGATGAATCCGCTCGAGCTCGGCGAGCTGCTGCTTGCTGTTGACGCCGAGCGTTTCCCACTCGTCGTCGGGCTGCGTGGTGACGACTTCGACTCCGGCTTCGATCGCCATTTCGACCGCGTCGGTCAGATAGAACTCGCCTTGCGCGTTGTCGTTTTTGAGCGCCGCGAGCCAGCCGGCAAGGCGCGCGGTCGGCGCGACGATGATGCCGGTGTTGATTTCGGCGATCTTCAGCTGCTCGGGACTCGCGTCCTTCTGCTCGACGATGCGTTGCACGTTGCCGTGCTGATCGCGCACGATGCGGCCGTAACCGGTCGGGTCGTCGAGCGTGACGGTGAGCACGCCGTAGCCGTCCTGGCCGGCACGCCCGGTCAGTGCGCGCAGCGTTTGCGCACGCGTGAGCGGCACGTCGCCATAAAGCACCAGCGTGGGCAACGATGGATCGAGCAGCGGCAGCGCCTGCTGCACCGCGTGGCCGGTGCCGAGCTGTTGCTCCTGTACCGCGAACTGGATATCGGGCGCCGCGACGGCTTCGCGCACGGCTTCGGCGCCGTGGCCGATCACGACGATCAGGCGGGCGGGCTTCAGCGCGCGGGCGGTGTCGATGACATGAGCGAGGAGCGGCCGGCCGGCCAGAGGATGGAGCACCTTGGGAAGCGCGGACCGCATGCGCTTGCCGGTACCTGCCGCCAAAATGACGATGTTCATGGCGTCGGCAAATAGACGAGTTTGGAGCGGACGATTCTATCATGCTGCACCTGCAAAAAAGGCCGCAGACGCGGCCTCGGCAGGGCTTGCAAGCCAGCGGAAAAGCGCCGGAATGCCGCCGGAACAGGCACTTTTCGCTCGTTACAGGTCGTCGAACTGGACCAGCGAAATGGTCTTCGCACTGGTGAGCGGCGCGCCTTCGTCGCCGCTCGAGCATGGTTCTTCGTCGAACGCGATGTCACCTTGCGGGTCGGCTTCGCCGCTCGCGCGCAGCCCCGCGAACGCAAACAGCTGGTGATCCATCAGATGCGACGGCACCACGTTCGACAACGCATTGAACATGTTCTCGATGCGGCCCGGGAAACGCTTTTCCCAGTCGCGGACCAGCGCCTTCATTTCCGCGCGCTTAAGGTTTGGTTGGCTACCGCACAGATTGCACGGAATGATCGGGAATTCACGCAGCTCGGCGTACTTCTCCAGATCGGTTTCCTTCACGTAGGCGAGCGGCCGAATCACGATGTTCTTGCCGTCGTCCGATTGCAGCTTGGGCGGCATACCCTTCAACTTGCCGCCGTAGAACAGGTTCAGCAGCAGCGTTTGCAGGATGTCGTCGCGATGATGGCCGAGCGCGATCTTGGTCGCGCCGAGCTCGCCGGCGACGCGATACAGGATGCCGCGCCGCAGCCGCGAGCACAGCGAACAGGTGGTCTTGCCCTCCGGCACGAGCCGCTTGACGATGCTGTAGGTGTCCTGATTCTCGATGTGAAACGGGATGTCGAGCTGGGTCAGATACTCGGGCAGCACGTGCTCGGGGAAGCCCGGCTGCTTCTGGTCGAGGTTTACCGCGACGATGTCGAAATTGATCGGCGCGCGCTCGCGCAGCCGTATCAGGATCTCGAGCATCGCGTAACTGTCCTTGCCGCCTGACAGGCACACCATCACCTTGTCGCCGTCCTCGATCATGTTGTAGTCGCCGATCGCCTGGCCGACCTGGCGCGCGAGACGCTTGAAGAGCTTGTTGTTCTCGTACGCTTCCTTCTGCTCGCGGCGCGTGAGCGGCGATTTCGAGGCGCGGGCGGCGCTCGGTGCCGCGGTGGCGTCAGCGGCTTCGTTGTCTGCGGTCAGGATTTCCGGTGCGTTCATCGCTCAGTCCTCCTTGATGCGGAAGACTTCGACGCCGACCGCATCGCAGTCCGGATACACGTCCGGCTTTTCGGTCGACACGCGGGCACCGCGCACCTGCGGATGTTCGAGCATCGCGCGCACGAGGTCGTCGCACAGCGTTTCCTGCAGATGAATATGGCCTTGCGAGACGCGCCTCGCGATCGTCGAGCGCATGAAGTCGTAGTCGACGACTTCGGTGAGCTTGTCGTGCACCGGCGTGGACATCGCGAGCGGCACGAACAGTTCGACGTTGATCACGACGCGCTGCTCGCCGCGCTTTTCGAAGTCGTGCACGCCGATATTGATGTGCACTTCGTAATTGCGCAGAAAAAGCCGGCGGCAATCGGCGAGCCGGGGGTGCGAAAGAGCGGCAAACATGTTCGTTCCAGTCCAAAAAAGCGTGCGAGGCACGCAAAGGGGCGCTTCGCCACACGCGATGGCCGCCTCGAAGGCCGGCCACGCGCGCGGGTCAGGCGCCCGTCAAAAACATCACGTCGCGCGGCAGCGGCACGAGATGCTGCCCGCCGTCGACCACCAGCGTCGTTCCGGTAACGCCGGCTGCATCCGCGAGATACAGCGCGGCGGCGACGATATCCTCGGGCCGCGACGCACGGCCAAGAGGCGTCATACGGTGAGCGGCCTCGAACCCGTGCTGGGTCTGGTCGCCCGATTGCATGGTCAGCCCGGGCGCGAGCCCGACCACCCGGAGCTTCGGCGCGAGCGCCTGAGCGAGCGCGACCGTCGCGGTCTGCAGCGCCGCCTTCGACAGCGTGTACGACAGATAGTCCGGGTTCATGTTGTACAGCTTCTGATCCAGCACATTGATGACGACGCCGCGCTGGCTTTCGTCGCGCAACGCCGCATCGGGCGTCGCGTCGTAAAGCATGCGCGCGAGCACGAGCGGCGCGCCGACGTTCATCGCGGTCAGCTTCAGCAGCAGCTCGTAGCCGACGTCGCGCGCCGTGTCTTCCTCGAAGCGCGACGCGTTATTGACGATGCACGACGGCCGTCCGAGCGCAGCGGCGCAGTCCGGCAGCAGCCGGGCGACCTGCGCCTCGTCGCCGAGCTCGGCGTGCAGCGCGACCGCGCGGCGGCCCAGCGCGACGATCTGCGCGACCACTTCGTCGGCGTCCTCACGCGAGGCACCGTAGTGCACGGCCACGTCCCAGCCGCGCGCGGCGAAGCCGAGGGCGAGCGCGCGCCCGATGCGGCGCGCGGCGCCCGTAATCAGCACGACGCGGGGCGTTTCGGGCGGCAGTTCAGCCGCGCGGGCAGCGATGTCCGGAGAAACGGTCATTTACAATGCGGGGATGAATCCCAAAGCTCACCAACCCGATAGTTTACCTGCTCCCGGCCCGAGCGCGCTCGCGCAGTCCGACGCGCTCGTCGCCGAGATCCGCGCGCAGCTCGACGCGGCCGGCGGCTGGCTGCCGTTCGACCGCTACATGGAGCGCGCGTTGTACGCGCCGGGTCTCGGCTACTACAGCGGCGGTGCGCGTAAATTCGGCCTGCGCGCCGACGACGGCAGCGACTTCGTCACCGCGCCGGAATTGTCGCCGCTGTTCGCCGCGACGCTCGCGCGCCCGCTCGCCGAAGCGTTGGAGGCGAGTGGCACGCGCGACGTGATGGAGTTCGGCGCCGGCACCGGCAAGCTCGCCGCGGGCTTGCTCAATGCGCTCGACACGCTCGGCGCCGAGATCGACAGCTATTCGATCATCGATCTATCGGGTGAGCTGCGCGAGCGGCAGCGCGAAACGATCGCGGCGGCCGCGCCCGCGCTGCTCGCGAAAGTGCGCTGGCTCGACGCGTTGCCGCAGCGCTTCGAAGGCGTGGTGATCGGCAACGAGGTGCTCGATGCGATGCCGGTGCGGCTCTTCGCGCAAAACGGCGGTGTCTGGCGCGAGCGCGGCGTGGTGTGGCGCGACGGCGCCTTCGCGTTCGACGACCGGCCCGTCGCGGCCGCCGCGGACCTCGCGCTGCTGACCGAAATCGATGCGACCCGCGAACCGGCCGGCGACGACTACGTGACAGAAACGCACGAAGCCGCGCGCGCCTTCACGCGCACCATCTGCACGATGCTAGCGCGCGGCGCGATCTTGCTGATCGACTACGGTTTTCCGCGCCACGAGTACTACCACGACCAGCGCGCGCAGGGCACGCTGATGTGCCACTACCGGCACCGCGCGCACGGCGACCCGTTCCTGTACCCCGGTCTGCAGGACATCACCGCGCACGTCGAATTCACCGGCATCGCCGAGGCGGGCGTCGAGACCGGCGCGGACCTGCTCGGCTTCACATCGCAAGCGCGCTTTCTGCTGAACGCGGGCGTCACCGAGGTGCTCGGCGAAATCGATCCCGCCGACGCCGCGCGCTTTCTTCCCGCCGCCAACGCGGTACAGAAGCTGCTGTCCGAGGCGGAGATGGGCGAGCTCTTCAAGGTGATCGCGTTTTCGCGTGGACTCGACGATACGCTGCGCGCCTTTTCGAGCGGTGATCGTTCGCATACGCTGTGATTGTGAATCCGCTCTGGCTCGAGGACTCGCGATGATTCGCTGGCTTTTGACGACCTTCGTTGCCGTCGCGGTGCTGTCGTCGTGCTGGCCGTGGCTGAGGAAGCTCGGCATCGGCCGGATGCCCGGCGACGTGACCTTGCGGCTGTTCGGCCGCGAGTATCCGTTTCCGTTCATGTCGACGCTGGTGCTGTCGATGCTGTTGTCGCTGTTGGCGCGGGTGTTGTAGGCGCCGTCGCGCGCTACCGCCGTCGCGCGCTACTTTACGCCCGCGCGACTTCAAGCCAGCGCAGCCTCTACCGCACGCACGCGCTCCTCATGCACGGCGTCCTTGATGCCGGCCGGCGCATCGGCGAGCCGCTGCGCCACTGCCCCTGCATCCACGCCTCGCGCGGCCACCAGCGCAAGCCTCAGCCGCTCGGCCTGCGGGTACGCGCTCATCTCGAGGCCGAGCCGCCCGCGTGCATCCGACTCGCAGGCCTGCAGCGCCTCGGCGAAGCGCGCCGGCTTCCTGATCGCGTCGCTGCGCTCGAGCAGGCGCACCAGAGCCGCCGCCCCCATCTCCATCACGCGATGAATATTGCCGTGCTCGCGCGCGACCAGCACCGCCAGATCGCGGCACTCGTTCGGCACGCGCAGCCGCTCGCACAGCGGCTTCAGCAGATCGACGCTGCGGCCCTCGTGGCCGATGTGCCGCGGCAGCAGGTCCTCCGGCGTGGTCGCCTTGCCGAGGTCGTGCGTCAGCGCCGCGAAGCGCACCGGCAGCGCGTAGCCCTGCTGCGCGGCATGGTCCAGCACCATCATCACGTGGACACCGGTATCGACCTCGGGGTGATAGTCGGCGCGCTGCGGCACGCCGAACAGCGCGTCGATTTCCGGCAGAATCCGCGCGAGCGCGCCGCAGTCGCGCAGCACGCCGAACATCCGCGACGGCTTCTTCTCCATCAACCCGCGCGACACCTCCTGCCACACGCGCTCGGCCACCAGCGCATCGGCTTCGCCGTCGGCGACCATCTCGCGCATCAGCGCCAGCGTTTCCGGCGCGACCGTGAAATCGACGAAACGCGCCGCGAAACGCGCGATGCGCAGAATCCGCACCGGATCTTCGAGGAACGCGGCGCTGACATGGCGAAAAAGCCGCGCCTGCAAGTCAGCCTGGCCGTTGAACGGATCGATGACGGGGCCGGTCAGCTCGCCGTCCGGGCGCACCTCGCGCGCCATCGCGTTGATCGTCAGATCGCGGCGCGCGAGGTCTTCTTCGAGCGTCACGTCGGGCGCATAGAAAAACTGGAAGCCGTGATAGCCGGCCGCCGTCTTGCGCTCGGTGCGCGCGAGCGCGTACTCCTCCTGCGTCTGCGGATGCAGGAATACCGGAAAGTCCTTGCCCACCGGCCGATAGCCCTGCGCGACCATCTGCTCGGGTGTCGCTCCCACCACCACGTAGTCGCGGTCCTGCACCGGCACGCCGAGCAGCTCGTCGCGGACCGCGCCACCTACTGCATAGATGTTCATGGGCATTCGTCTTGATAGGCGATCGCGTGCGTTTCGCGGCGCGAGGCGTCGATCCATGCATTGACAGCGGGCAGCTCGGTGAGCCGCTCGACATAGGCGGCTGCGGTCTCCGACAACGCCGGCTTCCACGTGTTGAAGCGCATCGCGACCGGCGCGAACATCGCGTCGGCAATGCCGAATTCGCCGAACAGGAACGGACCGCCGTAGGTCTCGAGGCAGTCGCTCCAGATCGTCTCGATCCGCGCGATATCGGCGAGCGCGCCCGGCGTCGCGTTCTTGCCCGGGAACGACGCACGGATGTTCATCCACATCTTCGAGCGCAACTCGCCGAACCCCGAATGCATCTCGGCGCTGACGCTGCGCGCATGCGCGCGCGCCGCCGCGTCTCGCGGCCACAGCGCGTGTTGCGGGAAGCGCTCGGCGAGCGTTTCGGCGATCGCCAGCGAATCCCACACGGCCTGCCCGGCGTCGTCGATCAGGCACGGCACCTTGCCCGGTCCACGCGGCGCCTGAGCGCGGATCTTCGCATTCGTGTCCGCTTCGTCCAGCAGGATCAGTTCCTCGTCGAACGGAATGCCGAAGTGCGTGAGCAGCAGCCACGGACGCATCGACCACGACGAATAGTTCTTGTCACCAATCAGCAGTTTCATACTTGTTATCAGGTAGAGGGAAAGGCTTCAGCGCCCGGCGTTGGCGCGGAACGTGTCGAGTCGCGAACCCGAGGCAGCACCGCTCAGGTACGTCGGCACGATCGCTTCGATGCTGACCGGTTCGAGTCCGAGCTCGGGCGCGAGCGGCCCGCTCAGAATGTTGGCGACCTTCATCGAATCGAGATTGTCGCGCGAAATCACCGGTTCGCCCGGCGCCAATTCGAAGCTCAACGCCTGCAGGCGCGCGAGCGGCTCGGGCAGACGGATGATGCGCGCATGCTTGCCGATCACGTCGCCGCAGTACGAAACCAGGTCTTCGAGCGTGTAGACGGTCGGGCCGCCAAGCTCGTAGGTGCGGCCGCTCGCGCCATCGAGATCGAGCACGTTGACGATCGCCTTCGCGACGTCGCCGACATAGACCGGTTGGAACTGCGCGTCCGGCATCGCGAGCGGAATGGCCGGAAACACGCGCTGCAGGAACGCGAACTTGTTCAGAAACGCGTCCTCGGGTCCGAACACGACGGACGGCCGGAAGATCGTCCACGCGACGTTGGCCGCATGCACGGCCTTCTCGCCGTCGGCCTTCGAGCGCGAATACATGCTCGGGCCGTTCGGATTGGCGCCTAGCGCGCTCAGATGAATCAGCCGATGCACGCCCTTGCCTTCGCAGGCGGCGACGATGCGCGTCGGCAGCTCGACGTGCGCATGCGCGAACTCCCGCCCATAGGGCTTGCCGCGTTTGCCGTTCAGGATACCGACGAGATTGATTACGCAATCCGCGCCCTCGACGAAGCGCGCGAGTTGCACCGGATCGAACACGTCGGTTTCGAGCACGTCGATCGGCAGCATGGTCAGATGTCGCGCGTTGTAGCGTCGCCGTGTGGCGACGCGCACGTCCTTGCCCATCTCGACGAGCGCGTTGACGAGGTAGCTGCCGATGAACCCTGAACCGCCGATGACCGCGATGGCTTGATGTCGCATTTTTCGACTCCCTGATGGAAGCCGCGGCAACGGCTGGCGAAGCGCGCCGCAACCTCGAAGCGAGATTGCGGCGCCAAGGCGCTTACGGTGCGATGTAACCCAGGCGCGCCTTCAGCGATTGCGGACGGCCTTCGAACAATGCCGCGTAGTAGACCGTGTTGGACAACACATTTTTCACGTAGTCGCGAGTTTCCTGAAACGGAATCGCCTCGGCGAAGACCGCGCCTTCGACCGGGCGCTGCAGCGACTGCCGCCAGTTGCGCGGACGGCCCGGACCTGCGTTGTAGCCAGCGGTGGCCAGCACGGCGGACCCGTCGAACTGATTGTAGATCATCGCCAGGTAGTTCGTGCCGAGCAGGATGTTGGTGTCGATGTCGTTCATCTGCTCGCGCGACACGGGTCCCAGACCGATCTTCTTCGCGACCAGTTGCGCGGTGGCGGGCATCAGCTGCATCAGTCCGCCCGCGCCGACGTCAGAGCGCGCGTTGATGATGAAGCGCGACTCCTGGCGAATCAGCCCGTACGCCCACTCGACGTCGAGCCCGCTCGACTGCGCGTCCTGCTCGACGATGTTGCGGAACGGCGATAGATAGCGCAGCGAAAAATCGTGCTCGCTCTTCGTGCGGTCCGCGGTGTTGACGGTGCGGTCGTACAGCTCGATGCGGCGCGCGTACTCGGCGGCGGCGAGCAGTTGCCGGTCGGACATGTTGCGCAACGGCCAGTTCCACTCGCGATTGCCTTCGAGCCGCAGATTCAGCCCATAGAAGCGCTGCGCGAGATCGAAGCCCGGCGTGGTGCCGGCTTGCTGCACTTCTGCGTCGGTCACGGTGGTTTTCGGCGGCACGGTGATCTTCTGGCCGAGCTCTTCGAGCGCGAGCTGGCCGTAGAAGTTGAAGTTCGCCGCGATCGACTGGAATTCCTGACTGGCCGTGGCCGTGTCGCCGGCCTGCTTCAGCGCGCGCGCGTGCCAGTACACCCACGACGATTGCTTGCGCAGCGACTCGGGCATCTGCTCGATCGACCAGCGCACCATGTTCCAGTCGCCTGCGAGCAGCGCGCTGCGTGTGCGCCATTCATACGCGGGATTCGACAGCGGCGCGTTGGCCGACAGCCGGAACCAGTCGACCGCGCCAGGCATCTGCTTGAGCGCGCCCTGATAGCCGATCGTGCCCCAGCCGATCGCGCGCTCCGGCGAATTCAGCGACGGCGCGACCGACGCGAACGTGGCCGCGGCCATGGCCGGATCGTTGCGCGCCATGCGCGTGATGGCGAGCAGCGCCAGCTGGTGCGATTGCGCATCCGGTCCGACGCCGCGCGCGAGCAATAGCGGCGGCGTATTGGTCGCCTGGCTGAACAGCACCGGGTCGGGCGGCTGGTCGCCGAGCGCGTCGACGAGCTTGCTGCCGGTGCTCGTGTAGTTCTGCTCGTACGCGAGACGAATTTGCGCCCAGATGTCGTCGGCGCTGAACTGGTGGTTCACGCCGAGCACCGTGATCAGATCGACGCAGCCGTCGCCGTACCACTTCGGCTCGACGAGCAGCGCGCGCGCCGCGTCCGCGACGTTCTCGCCGCGCGAGGCGCGCGATTCGAGCGCGTAGCACTTGACCTGAGTGTCGTCGTCGAGCACGAACTTCGCGTACTGCTGGTCAAAGTTGCGCCAGTCGTGACGCGTGCCGAGCACCGTCAGGTAGTCATTGCGCATGCGATCGGCGATCGCCTGGCCGTCGTACTTCTGCAGGAACGCGAGCACGGGCGCGTCCGGCGCGTCGATGCGCGCATGGCCGGTCGAATCGAACAGCTGCGGCTTGATCTGGAAGTACTCCAGATACGAGGGCGCCGGATAATTCGGGATCATGCTCGCGAGCTGGGCTGCGCGCGCCGCGTCGTTAGTACGCGAGGCTTCGCGAAGCTGGACGAAAATCTGGTCGTCGTTCGTGAGTTGCGAGATCGGAAGGGGCTTGACGGCCGAGGCAGTGCTGCAGGCCACGAGTGCCGCTGCGGCAAGCGCGATACTGGCCGCGCGATATACTCGAAAAAGGCGTTTTGACATCGTTGTTTCTGGAGCGCGAATTGGACCCAAGCATAGCATGCAACCCTGTCCCGGCAACGAAAAAGGCGCTGCGCCGGATGTTGCTGGAAAGCCGTATACAAGCGGCTTGCGAGCCGGCGAAGAATGCCGCGCTCGGGCGTCGGATGCTCGACGCGCTGAAGCACTACGCGGTACGCAGCGCGGGATTCTACTGGCCGCTTGCCGGCGAGTTCGACGCGCGCGGGGCGATTTCGATCTGGCTTGCCGCGGACTCGCACCACGAAGCCAGTCTGCCAATCATTAAAGAACGTGGCATGGCGCTCGAATTCCATGCCTGGACGCCCGCGACGCCGATGAAAACCGGCCATCACAAGATTGCCGAGCCCACCTCGGGGCGCGTGGTGCTGCCCGAGCTGCTGTTCGTGCCCTGCGTGGGTTTCGACTCGGACGGCTACCGCCTCGGCTACGGCGGCGGCTATTACGACCGCACGCTGGCCGGCTGGCCGGCGGCGCACAAGCCGATCACGGTCGGCATCGCCTACGAAGCGTGCCGCACCGACACGCTGGAACGCGAGGCGCATGACATTCCGCTCGATCTGATCGTCACAGAGGCAGGGTTTCATCCGGCGCTGCCGGGCTGAACGCGCGATGCGCGGCGTGTGACGCGCCGGCGCTTGCGCGGTGTTTCGTCGTTACAGCGAAGCCGCCGCGCGCGCCGCCGTGTCGTACAGGCCCGACGCATTGCGCATCAACTGCGCGGCCTCGCCGATCTGCTGGTTGGTCAGGCCGCTTTCCTTGAGCGTCGAGATCAGGCAGTTTTCGCGCACCTCGCGATACTTCAGGCATAGTTCGCGGCCCGCGTCGGTTGCGGAAAAGAACACTTCCTTGCCGGTCTTTTCGCTTTTTACGTACCCTCTAGCTACGAGCTTTTTCAACGCGTACGTCGCGACGTGCGTGTCCTCGATGTTCAGCACGAAGCAGATGTCCGCGAGCTTCTTGCGGCGTTCGCGATGGCTCACGTGGTGCAGCAGCGACACCTCGATCGCGGTCATGTCCTTGTCGCCGGCCGCCGACATGCAGCGCACCATCCAGCGGTTGAACGCATTGCCCGCCATGATCAGCGCGTATTCGAGTTCCGAGAGTTCCGCGCTGTTCTCGGAGACGAGATGTTCCGACGAAACGATCTTGGTGGGATGACGCGTCATACGAGGTTCCCGTGACGAAAATGGGCTGAAAAAGTGTCGCAAGTGTACGACGATGCTCGCCACCGACGAGCCTGGCAAAAACGCTTATTGGTAAATCGTCGATATTTTATTGATAATGTACGCTCCAAACGTCGCCGACTTCGCGCCGGGCATGCGCCAACGCACCGCGCTGTCCGCCTCATCCTCCGACTCGATCCGGGCCGCCCAGTCATGAGCCAACCACGAATTTTTCCCCTCGGCGATGCCGCGCTCGTCTGCGAAGCGCCGCCGCCCGCCACGCTGGAGTGCCAGCAGCGCGTGTGGGCTGCGGCCGAAGCCGCGCGCGACTGGCCGCAGGTGCTCGAAGTCGTGCCCGGCATGAACAATCTGACGCTCGTGTTCGACCCGCTCTCGACCGACGCCGACGCGCTCGGCGAGCAGTTGCTGACGGCCTGGAACGCAGCGGCCAAAGCCGTCGCGCCCGGGCGCGACGTCGAGATTGCAGTGCAGTACGGCGGCGCATTCGGCCCCGATCTGCGAGCGGTCGCCGAACATACGGGCTTGAGCGCGCGCGAGGTCGTCGAACGTCATGCGGGCGGCGTCTACGTGGTGTTCTTTCTCGGCTTCCAGCCCGGCTTCGCCTATATGGGTGGGCTCGACGCCGCGCTGCACACGCCGCGCCGCGCGTCGCCGCGGCTCGAGGTGCCGGCGGGCTCGGTCGGCATCGGCGGCGAGCAGACTGGCATCTATCCGGCGGTGTCGCCGGGCGGCTGGCAGCTGATCGGCCGCACCGAGGTGCCGCTGTTCGATCCGGCGCGCCGTCCGCCCACGCTGCTCCAGCCCGGCGACCGGGTGCGCTTCACGATCGCGGGGATGCACGCATGATCGACGTGATCCGCGCGGGTCTCCAGACCACGATCCAGGACCTCGGCCGCCACGGCTATCGGCATCTCGGCGTCGCGATGGGGGGGGCGCTCGACCGGCTGTCGCTCGAAGTCGGCAACCGGCTGGTCGGCAACCGCCCCGACGCGGCCGGCCTCGAAATCACCTTCGGCCCGACCGCGCTGCGCTTTTTGCGCGCGACGCGCGTCGCGATCACCGGCACCGAGTTCGGCGCGACGCTCGACGGCAAACCCGTCTATTCATTTTGGAGTCTGCCCGTGCAGGCCGGCCAGGAGCTCGTGCTGCACGCGGCGAAGCGCGGCATGCGCGGCTATGTCTGCGTGGCGGGCGGCATCGACGTGCTGCCGATGCTCGGCTCGCGCAGCACCGACCTTGCCGGCCATTTCGGCGGACTCGGCGGCCGCGCGCTCAACGACGGCGACCGTCTGCCGGTCGGCGCGCCGCAGCAGCGCGGCCACCTCGGCTTCACGCCCGAGGCGCCCGAGTTCGGCGTGAAGGCGCCCGCCTGGTGCAAGTTCGTGCTGGTCAACGAGCCGCTGCGGCGCGGTCGTCATCCGTCGGGCGTGCCGTGGGCCATACCGATCCGCGTGCTGCGCGGCCCCGAATACACTAGCTTCACCGCGGATGCACAGCAGTCGTTCTGGTCCGACGAGTGGCTCGTGACGCCGAACAGCAACCGCATGGGCTATCGCCTTGCCGGCACCGAGCTGAAGCGCACGCACAAGACTGACCTGCTGTCGCACGCGGTGCTGCCCGGCACGATCCAGGTGCCCCCGAACGGTCAGCCGATCGTGCTGATGAGCGACGCGCAGACCACCGGCGGCTATCCGAAGATCGGCGCGGTGATTCAGGCCGATCTGTGGAAGCTCGCGCAGGTGCGCCTGAACGGTGCTGTCCGTTTCATCCCGACGACGCCCTACGAAGCGCGCCAGGCTTTGCTGGAAGAACGCACGTATCTGCGGCAGATCGATGCCGCGATCGCGATGCATGAAGAGCGTTGCGCGCGCCGGGTGGCGCTCTCGGCGTTGTGACACTAAGTAAAGGAATCCCCATGGAAATCGATCTGAACGCCGATCTCGGCGAAGGCTGCGGCTCCGACGAGGTGCTGCTCGACCTCGTGAGCTCGGCCAACATCGCATGCGGCTGGCATGCGGGCAGCCCCAGCGCGATGCGCGACTGCGTGCGCTGGGCCGTGCAGAAAGGCGTGTCGATCGGCGCGCATCCGAGCTTCAACGATCCCGAGAATTTCGGCCGCAAGGAAATGGATCTGCCGGCGGGCGAGATCTACGCGGGCGTGCTGTATCAGCTCGGCGCGCTGTCGGCGATCGCGCAGGCCGAGGGCGGGCGCATCGCGCACGTGAAGCCGCACGGCGCACTGTACAACCAGGCCGCACGCGAGGCGAAGATCGCTGACGCGATCGTCTCCGCGGTGCACGATTTCGATCCGTCTGTCGCGGTGTTCGCGCTCGCCAACAGCGGGCTCGTGAGCGCCGCGCGCAACGCGGGCCTGACCGCGATCGAGGAGGTGTTCGCCGACCGCGGCTATCGCGCGGACGGCTCGCTCGTGCCGCGCAAGGAGCCGGGCGCGCTGCTCGACGACGAGGACGAAGTGCTCGCGCGCACGCTCGTGATGATCCGCGAGCAGCGCGTGAAAGCCGTCGACGGACAGTGGGTGCCGTTGAACGCGCAGACCATCTGCCTGCACGGCGACGGCCCGCATGCGCTGGCGTTCGCGCGACGCATTCGCGGCGCGCTCGCCGAGGCTGGCATCGAAGTGCATGCGGCGGCCGCCGCGCGCGTCTGAGCGTTCGCATCACCGTCGATCACACCGCACGCCGATCCGATCCGGCGGTTCCTTTCATATCGACGAGGTGCTGGCCATCTGACGCAGTACCTCGTCGTCCGAAAGCGGCTGCTGTCCAATCAACGGTGGCGCGGCCGACGCAAATGACTAACGATCGCTAATAGAGCGACGGCCAATATCCACGATCTCCGAATCGTCCTACCGGGTGCAACCGAAAGCTACCGCGTCGCACACCGTCTACGAACGTCCAATCATCAATGTGTTGGTCGATGTGGTAAAGAGCAAACCATTCCGTGCGGTGCGTGTCCGCCAATAGGATCTCCTTCCTGTTAGTCGCCTGCGAAAAAAAGTTCTGACGAAGCTAACAGGCACAGGATGCAACACGACTCGGACGCCTCCGAGAAATGCGCCAGAGATTCACGGCGCTGATCGCGATGGCCTGGCTCAGCACGGCGATCGCGCTATACGGTGGTCTGCAGTTGCCTTCTGATCGATCCCGCCGCTACGGCCGCAGTCTCGAACCGACTCAACCCGCCTCAACCACGAAGCCGTGCTGCCGCAACAGCTGCAGCACGCCCTTCGGCCCACCCAGATGCAGCGCGCCGATCGCGACGAACAGCGGCTTGTTCGGCGCGGCGAGCTGCAACATTCTTGCGACGAAGCGGCGATTGCGCTCGTAGACGATCCGGTTGTCGATCGAATTGGAGACGCGCGGGTCGCGCGCGAGCTTCTCCGATTTGGCAGCCTGCCACGCGGCGATCGCATCGGCATCGCCGACCCGCCACAGCCGGTGCAGCGTGCGCACGTCCTCGACGTTCTGCGCGGGCGTCTGCACCAGATCCTGCGCGAGCATCTCCCGCTGCTGCGCGGCCGACAGTCCGGTGAACGCGCGCATCTGTTGCGCGAGCGTTTCGAGTCCGACGATCTTGCCGCGCGTCTTCAGATAGACGTTCTGCAATTGCGCTTCGGTGCCGTATTCCGTTTGCAGCCCCGCGGACAGCGAGTCATAGGTCTCGACCACCAGCGACGCGAGCCACGGCCGCATCTTTTTGATCGCATCGAGCGCGGCCGGGTTGCCGCGCAGCCGCAACGCGAGCTTGTGCCACAGCGGCTCGGGCAGCAGACCCGGCAGGCAGTCGTGCTTGCATACGCCGTACTTCGACACGTCGTCCTGCGACACCAGCAGCTCGTCGGGCGACAGTTCGAGCGCGAGCGTCGGCGACGCGGCGAGCGCCGCGAGGATCGGCGCGCGGAACGGCTGCCCCGCCGGATAGTCGGCGGGATCGCCGACGTGCAGCGTGCCGAGCACGTAGATCGTCGTACTGCCGCGCGTCGCGACATAGAACGGCATGCGCGCCGGTTGCTGGCGCACCGGGCCGCTCGCCGTGGTGCCGGGGACCGGGGGCGGCGCAATCGACGGCGGTGGCGGGCTTGGCACCGTGACGGCAGGACGGGCCGCCTGGGCTGGCGCCCTGGCCGCCGCGCCGGCCGCGTGAGCGATGCAGGGTACGGCCGCGCCGACCGACAGCGCGCAGCCTACGCGAAATAAAGCGGACAGCGACGCGGGAAGAAATACGGAGAAAAAGGCGCGCGCGAGCGCATGAACAAACGCGCAGAGAAACGTGCGAAAAAACTTGCCGGCGAACCTTCCAGCAAATGCGCCGCAGGGCGCGGCGCCTCCCAGCGCACGCGCCCCGCGGCGCCGCGCGAAGACGGCTATCCAGCCGCCCTCACACAAGCGGCGCGCAAGACGACGCGCCGCCACCACATCAGGCATCCACGTCCCCCACCTCTTCAGCGCGGTGACAGGAGACCAGGCGGCCATCCACTTCTCGCAGCTTCGGCTCCTCGCTGCGGCAGCGGTCGATCACGTACGGGCAGCGCTGATGGAACGTGCAGCCCGACGGCGGATTCAGCGGCGACGGCATTTCGCCTTGCAGCTTGATCTTGATCGTGCGGTCGGCCTCGAAGATCGACGGGGTCGCCGACATCAGCGCGCGCGTGTACGGATGACGCGGCTTCGAGAAGATGCGCTGCTTGTCGCCGAGTTCAGCGACGCCGCCGAAGTACATGACCATCACGTCGTCGGCGATATGCTCGACCACCGACAGGTTGTGCGAGATGAACACGTAGCTCGTCTTGAACTCGTCCTGCAGGTCCATGAACAGGTTCAGGATCTGCGCCTGGATCGAGACGTCGAGCGCCGAGACCGGTTCGTCGGCGACCACGATCTGCGGATCGAGGATCATCGCGCGCGCGATCGCGACACGTTGACGCTGGCCGCCGGAGAACATGTGCGGATAGCGCTTCGCGTGCTCGGGCCGCAGGCCGACCGTGCGCATCATCTGCGCGATGCGCTCGGCGCGCTCGGTCGCGCTCATCTGCGTGTTGATCGCGAGCGGTTCGCCGAGCGTCTGCTCGACGGTCTTGCGCGGATTGAGCGACGCAAACGGGTTCTGGAACACCATCTGCACGCGGCGCCTGAGCGCCGCGATCTTCTCGTGATTCGCGCCGGCCACGTCCTCGCCGTCGATCAGCAGGCGGCCCGCGCTCGGCGTTTCGATCATCGTCAGCTGACGCGCGAGCGTCGACTTGCCGCAGCCGGACTCGCCGACTACCGCCAGCGTCTTGCCGCGGTCGAGCGCGAACGACACGCCGTTCAGCGCCTTCACCGTGCCGTGCGCGAACATGCCGCGCTTGACCGTGTAGTAGCGCGCGAGCTGGTCGGCGACGAGCACGTGATCGCCAGTACGATCCGACTGGCGACGGGTTTCGGGTACTGCGCTCATCGGGCGCCTCCTTGCGTGTGAACGTTGGCGTCCTTCTCGAGGTTCAGCGGCTTGATGCAGCGCACGCGCGCGAGCTCGGCGTGCGCGGGCAGCGGCGCGAGCGCGGGGCGTGCCTTCATGCAGTCGTCGACCACGTACTTGCAGCGCGGCGCGAACAGGCAACCCTTGGGCCGGTCGTCGCGGCCCGGCACCATGCCCGGCAGCGCCGCGAGCCGCACCGCGCCGACGTTGTGCTCGGGAATCGCGGCCAACAGCGCTTCCGTGTACGGATGATGAGGCGCGGCGAAGATGTCCGGCACCTTGTTCGTCTCGATCACCTCGCCCGCATACATCACGGCGACGCGCTGCGCGACCTCGGACACCACGGCCAGATCGTGCGAAATCAGCACGAGCGCCATGCCGCGTTCCTTCTGCAGGCGCATCAGCAATTCCATGATCTGCGCCTGGATCGTCACGTCGAGCGCGGTGGTCGGCTCATCGGCGATCAGCAGCTTCGGGTTGCAGGCGATCGCCATCGCGATCATCACGCGCTGGTTCATGCCGCCCGACATCTGATGCGGAAACGAGCCGATACGGTTCTTCGCGTCCGGAATGCCGACCTGATCGAGCAGTTCGAGCGCGCGTTTGTCTAGCGCGCTGCCGCGCAGGCCCTCGTGCAGCTTCAGCACTTCCTTGATCTGGTAGCCGACCGTGTAGCTCGGGTTCAGGCTCGTCAGCGCGTCCTGGAACACCATCGCGATGTCCTTGCCGATGATCTTGCGGCGTTCCCTCGCGGAGGCCTTCAGCAGGTTCTTGCCGTCGAACGTGATTTCGTCGGCGGTGACCTTGCCGGGCGCGTCGATCAGGCCCATCAGCGCCATCATCGTCACGCTCTTGCCCGAGCCCGATTCGCCCACCACGCCGACCACTTCACCGGCCGCAACGTCGAGATTGATGCGGTCGACCGCCGGCAGGCCGCCGAAGTTGACCGCGAGATTGCGGATGGTCAGTAGATTGCTCATGATCAGGCCATCCGTTTCAGTTTGGGGTCGAGCGCGTCACGCAGCCCGTCGCCGAGCAGGTTGATCGCAAGCACCGAGATCAGGATGGACAGGCCGGGCATCGTGACGATCCACCATGCGCTGTCGATGTAATCGCGCGCCGACGCGAGCATCGCGCCCCACTCCGCCGACGGCGGCTGCACGCCGAGGCCGAGGAAGCCGAGCGCGGCGGCATCGAGAATCGCCGACGAAAAGCCAAGGGTTGCCTGCACGATCAGCGGCGCGGTGCAGTTCGGCAGCACCTGCGAGAACATCAGCCGCAACGTGCTCGCACCCGCGACGCGTGAAGCGGTCACATACTCCTTCTGCAACTCGCCCTGGGCGGACGCGCGCGTCAGACGCACATAGCCCGGCAGCGCGACGATCGCGATCGCGAGCATCGTGTTGACGAGACCCGGACCGATGATCGCGACCACCGCGACCGCGAGCAGCAGCGACGGCAGCGCGAGCAGCACGTCCATGATGCGCATGATCGGCGTGTCGGCCCATTTCTCGAAGAACGCGGCGACGAGGCCGAGCACGACGCCCGGAATCAGCGCGAGCACCACCGAGACGAAGCCGATCCAGAACGACAGCCGCGCGCCGTACATCAGACGCGAAAGGATGTCGCGGCCCGCTTCGTCGGTGCCGAGAATGAACTTCCAGTTGCCGCCGTCGAGCCACGCCGGCGGGATCTTCACGGAGTCGCGGTATTGCTCGATCGGACTGTGCGGCGCGATCAGCGGCGCGAAGATCGCGATGAAGACCAGCACCAGCACGATGATGCCCGCGCCGACCGCACCGCGGTTGCGCGAGAAGTTCGCCCAGAATTCGCGTGCCGCGATGCCGCGGCCGCTCGGCGGGGTAACCGCTTGGGGGACGGTGTTTTGAATGTCAGCCATCGTGATTTACCTCGTATGGCGAATGCGCGGGTTGAGCACGCCGTACATCAGATCGACGACGAGGTTCACGACGATCACCAGCGTGGCGATCAACAGGATACCGCCCTGCACGACCGGATAATCGCGCCGGCCGATCGCGTCGATCAGCCACTTGCCGATGCCCGGCCATGAAAACAGCGTTTCGGTCAGCACCGCGCCCGCAAGCAGTGTGCCGACCTGCAGGCCGATCACGGTGACGACCGGAATCAGCGCATTGCGCAGCGCATGCACGACGATCACGCGTCCCGGCGACAGCCCCTTCGCGCGCGCGGTGCGGATGTAGTCCTCGCGCAGCACTTCGAGCATCGACGAGCGCGTCATGCGCGCGACGACCGCGAGCGGAATCGTGCCGAGCACGATCGCGGGCAGGATCAGGTGACTGAGTGCGGATTTGAACGCGCCTTCGTCGGTGGACATCAGCGAGTCGATCAGCATGAAGCCGGTCACGTGCGGAATGTCGTATTCGACCGCGATGCGGCCCGACACCGGCGTCAAGCCGAGCTTGACCGAGAACACCATGATGAGGATCAAGCCCCACCAGAAGATCGGCATCGAGTAGCCGGTCAGGGCGGTGCCCATCACGCCGTGATCGACCACCGTGCCGCGCCTCAGCGCCGCGAACACGCCCGCCGGCAGGCCGACGATCAGCGCGAACAGCATCGCGCAGAACGACAGTTCGACGGTGGCGGGAAAGCGCGCGAGGAATTCGCCCATCACGCTCGTGTTGGTGATGATCGAAGTGCCGAGGTCGCCGTGCACGGCACGGACGATGTAGTGGAAGTACTGCATTGGCAAGGGCTCGTCGAGCCCGAGGCGGTGCATCGCGGCCGCATGCATGGCCGGATCGACGCCGCGCTCGCCCATCATTACTTCGATGGGGTCGCCCGGGATCAAGTGAATCAGCGCGAACGCGAGGATCGTGATGCCGATGAACGTCGGTATCACCATGCCGATGCGGCGCAAAACGAAGCGGAACATGGTTCGCTCCCATGGTACTGGTGATGAAAAAACGCAACCGGCGACGAGGGCTCGTGACCCCGGTCGCCGGACCATTTCGACCAGTTTTCTAACCGTGCGAAAAGTGTACTGTGTTGCGGCGTACTGTATTGCGGCCTACTGCGCGAACTTTACGATTACTTGACGCTGACGCCGTCGAAGCGCGCGTAGCCGAGCGGTTCGATGCGCATGTCGACCACCTTCTTGCTGACCGGCTGATAGACGGTCGAGTGCGCGATCGGCGAGAACGGCAGTTGCTGCGCGAAAATATATTGCGCTTCGCCGTAGATCTTCGTGCGCGTCGCCACGTCCGAAGTCGTGCGGCCTTTCTGGATCAGATCGTCGAACGGCTTGTAGCACCACTTCGAGAAGTTGTTGCCGTTGATCGCCTCGCAGCCGAGCAGCGTGCCGAGCCAGTTGTCCGGATCGCCGTTGTCGCCGGTCCAGCCGATCAGCATCGTGTCGTCTTCGCCCGCGTGCGCGCGCTTGATGTACTCACCCCATTCGTACGTGACGATCTTCGCCTTCACGCCGATCTTCGCCCAGTCCGCCTGGATCATTTCCGCCATCAGACGCGCGTTCGGGTTGTACGCGCGCTGCACCGGCATCGCCCACAGCGTGAGGTCGAAGCCGTTCGGGTAGCCCGCCTTCGTCAGCAGATCTTTCGCCTTGGCCGGATCGTACGAGGCGGCCGGCAGGTTCTTGACGTACGACCATTGCGTCGGCGGCATCGGGTTCGTGGCCAACTGGCCCGCGCCCTGGTAGACCGACTCGATGATCGCCTTCTTGTTGATCGCCATGTCGAGCGCCTGACGCACTTCGAGCTTGTCGACCGGCTTGTGCGTCACGTTGTACGCGAGATAGCCGAGGTTGAAGCCCGGCTGCGACGGCATGTCGATGTTCGGCTCGGCCTTCAGCGGCGCGATGTCGGCCGGGCGCGGATAGCTCATCACCTGGCATTCGTCGCGCTTGATCTTCTGCACGCGCACGCCGGCATCCGGCGTGATCGAGAAGATCAGCTTCGAGATCTTCACCGCGCCCGGCTTCCAGTAGTCCGGGTTGCCGTCGAAGCGGATCGTCGCGTCCTTCGTGTAGCTGCGGAAGATGAACGGACCAGTGCCGACCGGGTACTGATTGATGTCGGCGGCCTTGCCTGCCTTGAGCAGCTGATCCGCATATTCAGCCGACAGGATCGACGCGTATTCCATCGCCAGATTCTGGATGAACGGCGCGTTGACTTCCTTCAGCGTGAACTTGACCGTGTACGGGTCGACTTTCTCGACGCTCGTGATCAGCTTGTCGAGGCCCATGTCGGTGAAGTACGGGAACTGCACCGGATACGCCTTGCGGAACGGCTGGTTCGGGTCGAGCATGCGCTGGAACGAGAAGACCACGTCGTCCGCGTTGAATTCGCGCGTCGGCTTGAAGAACGAGGTGGTCTGGAACTTCACGCCATGACGCAGATGGAACGTGTAGGTCTTGCCATCGGGCGACACGTCCCACTTCTCCGCGAGGCCGGGCTCGACCTTGGTGCCGCCGCGTTCGAACTCGACGAGGCGGTTATAGACGGTGAACGTGTTGGCCGTGAAGTCGACGCCCGTCGTGTATTGGGCCGGATCGAAACCCGCGGGACTGCCTTCCGAGCAGTAAACGAGGGTTTTGTTCGGGATCCCAGCGGCCTGCGCGCTCGTGACGCCAAGCAGGGATGCCGCTGCGGCAGCGACGAGCGTGGACCTACGCGCGACGCGCAACAGATTGTTTTGCTTCATGTTTCCTCCAGGTTCGGGGCCGGCTTGCGCCGGCGTAGCGGGATATTACTTGAGCTTGGGCCGGCTACCAAGCGGAGCAAAATCCCTCTGTTGACGACAGGAAACACTTCGTGCAAACGTTTTGCCACGGTTTTGTCACGGGCCGGGCGGGCTCATTCGAGCCGCCCGGCGACGAATGCGGCGCAAAAAAGCGCGCCGCGCCCGCTTATTTCACCCCAACTTCCAGGAATTGCGTCGGCCCGAACGGATCGATCTTGAAGCCTGTCACGTTCTTGCTGATCGGCTGATAGACGGTCGAATGCGCGATCGGCGTGAACGGCACCTGGTCCTTGAAGATCTCCTGCGCCTGCGTATAGGCCTTGGTGCGATCGGCCATGTTGGTGGTGCTGCGGCCCTGCTTGATCAGATCGTCGTAAGGCTTGTAGCACCACTTCGAGAAGTTGCTGCCGTTGACCGCGTCGCAGCCGAGCAACACGCCGAGCCAGTTGTCAGGGTCGCCGTAGTCACCCGTCCAGCCGATCAGCATCGCCTGATGCTCGCCGGCGTGCGCGCGGCGAATGTACTCGCCCCATTCGTACGTGACGATATTCACCTTGACGCCGATCTTCGCCCAGTCCGCCTGCAGCATTTCGGCCATCAGGCGTGCATTCGGGTTATACGGGCGCTGTACCGGCATCGCCCACAGCGTCAGCTCGAAGCCGTCGGGGTAGCCCGCCTGCTTCAGCAGCGCTTTCGCTTTGTCGACGTCGTAGGGCGCGTCCTTCAGATTCTTGTCGTAACCCCATTGCGTCGGCGGCATCGGATTGGTCGCTGCCTGGCCCGCGCCCTGGTAGACCGCTTCGATGATCGCCTTCTTGTTGACCGACATGTCGAGCGCGCGGCGCACGAGCACGTTGTCGAGCGGCTTTTTGGTCGTGTTGTACGCGATATAGCCGAGGTTGAAGCCCACTTCGCTTGGCATCGCGAGCGACGCATCGGCCTTCACGGTGGGGATGTCGGCCGGGCGCGGATAGGACATCACCTGGCATTCGCCGCGCTTCAACTTTTGCAGGCGCACGGCCGGATCGACCGTGATCGCGAAGATCAGCTTGCCGAGCTTCGCGACGCCCGGCTTCCAGTAGTCGGGATTGCCGTCGAAGCGGATCGTGTCGTCCTTCGTATAGCTGCGGAAGATGAACGGACCGGTGCCGACCGGGTACTGGTTGATGTCGGACGCCTTGCCCGCCTTCAGCAGCTGATCGGTGTATTCAGCCGACAGGATCGACGCGAACGGCATCGCGATCTGTTGCAGGAACGGCGCGTCGACTTCCTTCAGCGTGAAGCGCACCGTGTACGGATCGACCTTCTCGATTTTGGCGATGTTCTTCGCGAGACCGAGGTCGTTGAAATACGGGAAATTGACTGGATACGCCTTGCGGAACGGGTTCTCGGGATCGAGCATGCGTTCGTAGGTGAACACGACGTCGTCCGCGTTGAATTCGCGGGTTGGCTTGAAGTACGACGTGGTCTGGAATTTGACGCCGTGGCGCAGATGGAACGTATAGGTGAGGCCGTCGGGCGACACGTCCCACTTTTCGGCGAGTCCTGGCTCGATGTCCGTGCTGCCGTGCGCAAATTCGACGAGCCGGTTATAAACCGTGTACGAGCCGGCGCTGAATTCGACGCTGGTCGTGTATTGCGCGGTATCGAAGCCCGCCGGGCTGCCTTCGGAGCAGAACACCAGCGTCTTGTCGGGCAGCGTGGCCGCCTGCGACGCGGCGGGCGCGAGGCCGCTCGTGGCGACCGCGAGCGCGGCGAGAGCCGGCAGGCAGAACTGGTGAAGCGCGAACAGCCGGTGTGTCGCAGTCTTTCTTGTCACTGTCATATCGTCCTCCGCACAGCAGCCGGGTTAGCTGCGTTTCGATGATAGACAGCCCAAAAATGCGCTTCAACAGGGACTTACCACGCTATCCAGGACGAGTTCGAGACACATTCCAGACTGGAAGAAGCCGCGCGGCCGTCACGGCCGCACGGCTTGGCGGGCGTGCCGGTTACACGCCGAGCCGTTCGCAGATCGCCTTGGTCGACGCGGCCGCGTTCAGCGTATAGAAGTGCAGACCCGGCACTTTCGCGTCGAGGAGCCGTTGACACAGAGCCGTCACCACGTCGAGCCCGAACGCGCGGATCGACTCGCGGTCGTCGCCGAAGCTCTCTAACCGGCGCGCGATCCAGCGCGGCACTTCGGCGCCGCACATTTCGGAGAAGCGCATCAGCTGCGAGAAGTTCGTGATCGGCATGATGCCGGGCACGATCGGCACGTCGACGCCGAGCTGGCGCGCATCGTCGACGAAACGGAAGTACGCGTCCGCGTTGAAGAAGTACTGCGTGATCGCCGAGTTCGCGCCGGCTTTCACCTTGCGCGCGAAGTTTTCGAGATCGTGACGCGGCGAGCGCGACTGCGGATGGTATTCCGGATAACCCGCCACCTCGATCCAGAACCAGTCGCCGAACTCGGCACGGATGAAGCTGACGAGCTCCGACGCATAGCGCAGCTCGCCGACCGCGCCCATGCCCGAAGGCAGATCGCCGCGCAGCGCGACGATATGGCGGATGCCGTACGCGCGGTACTCGTTGAGGATCGCGCGCAGGCTGTCCTTCGACGAGCCGATGCACGACAGATGCGGCGCCGCCTCGAGCCCTTCCTTCGCCATGTCGACGACGGTATCGAGCGTGCCTTGCTGGGTCGAGCCGCCGGCGCCGAACGTGACGGACACGAACTTCGGTTTGAGCGACACGAGTTCCGCGCGCGTCGCGCGCAGTTTGTCGATGCCTTCCTGCGTTTTCGGCGGGAAGAATTCGAATGAGAGTTCGATCGGATTCATAGTCAAAAAGGTCAACCGAGACTGCGGTTGCCGAAAATGAGCGCGGACAGTAGCCACGACACGATGCTGTACAGGATCGAGCCGAAGAACGCCGACCAGAAGCCCGACACCTCGAAGCCCTTCAGCAGCGACGCGCACAGCCAGAAGCACAGCGCATTGACGACCAGAATGAAGAGTCCGAGCGTGAGGATCGTGACGGGCAGCGTCAGCAGGATCAGCAGCGGCCGCAGCAGCGTATTGATGAGGCCGAGCACGATCGCGACGATCAGCGCGGTACCGAAGCTACGGATATGGATCGACGGAACGATGTAGGTGATGATCAGCAGCGCGAGCGCGTTGATGAGCCAGGTCAGCAGCACGGTCATGTAGAACTCCTTGTAAGCACCTGTGCGGAGAAGATGTCCAGCAAACGAAAAGCCGCGCTGGCGAACAAAGCGGCGCATTGCGCGCCGCCCCGAGATCGGACCGTCAAGCTTTTACCGCCGCCCGCGTGGCCGGGCGCGCGAGCGCGCGCATCGAGCCGCGGACGGCCGCGTGCTTAATAGCGGTAGTGGTTCGGCTTGAACGGACCGCTCTTGTCGACGCCGATGTAGCCGGCCTGCGCGTCGGACAGCACGGTCAGGTTCGCGCCGATGCGCGCCAGATGCAGACGCGCGACCTTCTCGTCGAGATGCTTCGGCAGCACGTACACCTTGTTTTCGTACTTCGCGCCCTGCGTGAACAGTTCGATCTGCGCGAGCGTCTGGTTCGTGAACGAGTTCGACATCACGAACGACGGATGGCCCGTCGCGCAGCCGAGGTTCACGAGGCGGCCTTCGGCCAGCAGGATCACGCGCTTGCCGTCCGGGAAAATGATGTGGTCGACTTGCGGCTTGATGTTTTCCCACTGGTACTGACGGGTCGACGCGACGTCGATTTCCGAGTCGAAGTGGCCGATGTTGCAGACGATCGCGTTATGACGCATCGCCTTCATGTGATCGTGGTTGATCACGTGGTAGTTGCCGGTCGCGGTCACGAAGATGTCGGCCTTGTCGGCCGCGTACTCCATCGTCACGACGCGGTAGCCTTCCATCGCCGCTTGCAGCGCGCAGATCGGATCGATTTCGGTGACCCACACGGTCGCGCCCAGACCGCGCAGCGATTGCGCGCAGCCCTTGCCCACGTCGCCGTAACCGGCCACGACCGCGATCTTGCCCGCGATCATCACGTCGGTCGCGCGCTTGATGCCGTCGACGAGCGACTCGCGGCAGCCATACAGGTTGTCGAACTTCGACTTCGTGACCGAGTCGTTGACGTTGATGGCCGGGAACGGCAGGCGGCCTTCCTTTTCCATCTGGTACAGACGGTGCACGCCGGTGGTGGTTTCTTCGGTGACGCCCTTGATCGCCGCGAGGCGCTTCGAGTACCACGTCGGGTCGATCTCGAGGTGCGCGGCGATCGACTTGTACAGCGCGACTTCTTCTTCGTTGGTCGGTCTGGCGATCACCGAGCGGTCTTTTTCGGCCTTCGAACCGAGGATCAGCAGCAGCGTCGCGTCGCCGCCGTCGTCGAGGATCATGTTGGCGAACTCGCCGTTCGGCCATTCGAAAATGCGGTGCGAGAACTCCCAGTATTCATCGAGCGATTCGCCCTTGAACGCGAACACCGGCGTGCCGGCCTGCGCGATTGCAGCGGCGGCATGGTCCTGAGTCGAGAAGATGTTGCACGAGGCCCAGCGTACGTCCGCGCCGAGCGCGGTCAGCGTCTCGATCAGCACGCCGGTCTGGATCGTCATGTGCAGCGAGCCGGCGACGCGCGCGCCCTTCAGCGGCTGCTGCGCCTTGTACTCTTCACGGGTCTGCATGAGGCCGGGCATTTCGGTTTCGGCGATCGTGAGTTCCTTGCGGCCCCAAGCGGCGAGCGACATGTCGGCGACAACGTAATCCTGCTTCTGGGAATCGATGACTGCGGCGTTCATCACGCCCTCCTTTCTAAGAAAATGACTAGAAATGTGACGTGAGCGCGGTTTGAGGCAGCATTCGGATTCGCGCGATGCGCATTCCATGCTGCCAATTGAAGCCTTCGAGCCTGGCGGGCAGCCGGCGAATGCGGATTCGCGGTACCCGTCGCAACGCTCCTCGAAGACGAACGGCGATTGTAGCAAATCGAGATGACTTCGGCGCGTGCCGGATGGTGCGGCAGCGCGCCTCTTCAGATCGGCAGCAGCCCCAGCATCGGCGCGAGCAGCACCATGGCGACGCCGGCGATCATCATCGTCAGGCTGGACACTACGCCCTCCTCGCTGCCGAGCTCGCGTGCCTTCGCGGTGCCGACGCCGTGCGCGGCCGCACCGAACAGCGCGCCGCGCGCGAGCCGCGTGCGCAACGGCACGAACGCGAGCACGATTTCGCCGAACAGCATGCCGCAGACGCCGGTCGCGATCACGAACAGCGCGGTCAGGTCCTTCGGCGCGTGAATCCTGTCGGACACCGCGAGCGCGAATGGCGTCGACACCGAACGCGTCATCAGGCTGCGCTGCAAGTCCGGCGACAGGTGCAGCAGCTTCGCGAGCATCAGCGAGCCGCCGACGCCGACCAGAATGCCCACCGTCACGCCGACGGACAGCGAGATCCAGTGGCGCTTCAACAGTGCGCGGTACTCGTAGATCGGCACGGCGAACGCGACCGTCGCGGGGCCGAGCAGCCACATCAGCCAGCGCGTGTCCTGGAAGTAAAGCGAATACGGAATGTGCGCGAGTACGACGATCGCGACGAGCGCGGCCGGCACCGTCAGCATCGGCGTGAGCCACGGCGAGCGCAGGCGCGCATACAGCGCCTTCGACGCGAAGTACAGCGCGATCGTCAGCACGAGGCAGCCGGCCGCGATCAGGCGCGAGGCGTCGTCGGCCAACAGCGAAGCGAACGGGAGCGGGTTCATCGGCGCTCGCGCGACAGACTGCCTGCCTTACGCGCAACCCGCACGCGGCGCAGCGCGAAACGCCGTTCGACGCGCGCGGCCTGATCGACAGCGAACGCCACCGCGACCATCACCATCAGGGTGCCGGCGATCACCACCAGCGCGAGGCGCCAGCCGTCCGCGCGGAACAGGCCGCCGTATTGCACGGCGGCGACCGCCGCCGGAATGAAGAACAGCAGCATGTCGGACAGCAGCCAGTCCGCGCCGGCCTTGACCCAGCGCGGCGCGATACCGCCACAGAACAGCAGCGCGAGCAGCACGACGAGGCCGACCACGCCGCCCGGCACCGGCAGATGCAGCCGCCGCACGATGAAATCGGCGCCAATCCACAGCGCCGCGATCGCGGCGCTTTGCACGGCGATGCGTGCGACACGGCCGAAGCCACCCGCGTCCCCACTTGAGCCGCCACCGGCGGGACGCACGGAACGGGCGAAAACTGGCGCGGACATGACATTCCCTGGCTGGCGTGGAAGGCACTTAGTATGGGGCTCGCCGCGCCATAAACAAAATGACTTACAATCATCGAAATCATTCCAAACTGGAATTCTGGAGACCACGCTCATGGAACTCCGCGCGTTGCGCTATTTCGTCGAAGTGGTCCGTCAGCAAAGCTTCACCGTCGCCGCTGAGCAGATGTTCGTCACGCAGCCGACCATCAGCAAGATGGTCAAGTCGCTGGAAGACGAAATCGGCTCGCCGCTGCTGCTGCGCGACGGCCGCCAGATGGTTCTCACCGACGTGGGCCGGATCGTCTATCAGCGCGGCCAGGACGTGCTCGCCGCGCACGCGCAACTGCAGGCCGAGCTGAACGATCTCGACACGCTCGGGCGCGGTGAACTGGCAATCGGCATTCCGCCGATGGGCGGTGCGCTCTTCACACCCGCAATCGCCGCGTTCCGCCAGCGCTATCCGAAGATCGAGCTGAAGCTGTTCGAGCAGGGCTCGCGCGCGATCGAAGCCGCGCTGATCAACGGTGAACTGGAACTGGGCGGTGTGCTGCAGCCGGTCGACCCCGACAACATCGACGTGCTGCCGATGTCGCACGAGCTGTTGTGGCTCGTCGCGCGCGCCGGCTCGCGCTGGGATGCGTTGAACGAGGTGCCGCTCGCCCAACTCGCCGATGAGCCGTTCGTGTTTTACGGTGAAAGCCTCGCGCTGAATGACGTCGTGCTGAACGCGTGCCGCGCGGCGGGGTTTGCGCCCGCGATCGTCGGGCGCAGCGGGCATTGGGACTTCATGGCGGCGCTGGTGCTGGCCGGCGTCGGCATCGCGCTGCTGCCCGCGCCCTATTGCCGGCGGCTCAACCCCGCGCAGTTCACCTGCCGCCCGGTCGTCGAACCGGAAATCCCGTGGGAGATGGCGATCGGCTGGCGCCGCAACGGCTATCTGTCGCACGCGGCGCGCGCGTGGCTCGACGTCGCGCGCGAAACGCTGCCGACACACGTCAGCGACGATTTCATACTCGGACCGGGGATCGGCTTTAACGGAATCACAGCGCCGCAAGGAGCTCTGCCACCCTCAGGCGAGTGACGGGCGGCGGCCGGCCGCCGGCCGCGTTACGCCGCTCGCGTTTGCCGGCCTCCTTGCAAACGGCGATCAAACCGCCTGCGCCGGCATGTCACCTGGGTTCGGGGGCGTCACCGTCGCCGACCTCCCGCTCCGTCTCGCCGGCTCGTCGCGATCAACTCCGCCGCCCGTTCGCCGATCATCACCGTCGGCGAATTGGTGTTGCCGCCGATCAGGGTCGGCATGACCGACGCATCGACGATCCTCAACCCCGTCACGCCGCGCACGCGCAATTGCGGATCGACGACCGAGCGCGCGTCGCCGCCCATCCGGCAGGTCGCGACCGGGTGATAGATCGTGTCCGCGCGCTCGGCGATCGTCTGGCGCAGTTCCGCATCCGATTGCCCCGGCCGCGTGTACAACTCCTCGCCGCCGTGCAGCGCGAGCGACGGCGCGCCGAGAATGCGCCGCGCCATCTTCGCGCCCTCGACGAGCAGATCGAGATCGCGCGCATCGCTCAGAAAGCGCGGATCGATCAGCGGCGCGACACGCGCATCGGCGCTTGCGAGCGTCACGGTGCCGCGGCTATGCGGACGCAGCACGCATACATGCAGCGAATAGCCGTGGCCCCAGTGCATATGGCGGTTGTGATCGTCGACGATCGCCGCGCAGAAATGCAGTTGCAGATCGGGCCGCGCGAGCGTCGGCCGGCTCTTCAGAAAACCGCCCGCCTCGGCGACGTTGCTCGACAGCATGCCGCGCCCGTGTCGCATGAAGGTCACGAATTGCGGCAGCATCCGTGCGATGCCGCGCACCGAGAAACCCGTGGGCTCGATCGACCTCACGCGCTTGTTGATCGTGAAATCGATGTGATCGATCAGGTTCTGGCCGACCTCGGGCGCATCGTGAAGCACGTCGATGCCGAGCGAGCGCAGATGCGCGGCCGGCCCGATGCCCGAGCACATCAACAGTTGCGGCGAGTTGAACGCCCCAGCGGCGAGCACGACCTCGGCGCGCGCCGCGAGCGTTTCGGCGCGGCCGCCGCGCACGATTTCGACGCCGCTCGCGCGCTTGCCGTCGAACACGACGCGCAGCACGGTCGCGTCGGCCATCGTGTGCAGGTTCGCGCGCGGCCGGTCGTAGATGTACGCGCGCGCGACGCTGCAACGGCGCCCGTCACGTTGCGTGACCTGATAGAAGCCGATACCTTCCTGGTCCGCGCCGTTGAAGTCGTCGTTCGCTTTGTAGCCCGCTTCGAGCGCGGCCTGCACGAAGCGCCTGGAAAACGGATTCCTGAAGCGCAGATCGGACACAGTCAGCGGACCGGCCTCGCCATGCCACGCATCGGCGCCGCGCTCGTTGTGTTCGGCGCGGCGGAAATACGGCAGCACCTCGGCCCACGACCAGCCGTCACAGCCGAGCCGCGCCCACTCGTCGTAATCGAGCGGATGGCCGCGCGTGTAGATCATCGCGTTGATCGCGCTCGATCCGCCGAAACCGCGTCCGCGCGGCTGATAGCCCTGGCGACCGGCGAGCCCCGGCTGCGGCGTGGTCAGGTAGCCGTAGTTGGTCTTCAGTCTATTCGGCACCACGGCCGCGACGCCGACCGGCATGTTCACCAACAGATTGCGCCCGGTATGCGGACCGGCCTCGATCAGCGCGATGGTCGCGTCGGGACAGCTATCCGCGAGACGGCTCGCGAGCGTGCAGCCGCCCGAGCCCGCACCGACGACGATGTAGTCGTATTGCATGCGCTCCTCCTGATGGTCCGCGTTGCTCGCGGACCCTGTCTCGTGCACACTTGTCTACGTGTGTTTTCTGCGCATTGTAGGGAGCGTATTGGGGCTGCGGCGGCTCCCTGACAGAACGATTCCTCTAAACGCCGGCGGCAACGCGCCCCTATGATGAAAGCCGCGTACGGCCCGCGCGCGGCTTCCAAACATGGCGCGACGCGCGCCCTCCTTCCGGCATGCGGCATCACGCGCGGCGCTCGAACAGATGCGACAAAGCGCATCGGGGATGCCGTCGGCGAAGCGGCGCACAATAGCGAAAGCACGGAGACAGCAGATGGAACGGCACGGCTTCGGCCAGACTCACGAGGTGACGAATCAGGCACCGCCGCTCGCGGACTACAACCTGTTCGCGAGCGACGCCGCTTTGAGCGCGGCCGTCGATCGCGACGGCGCGAGCTGGCATCGCGAGGCGCTGCTGCGACACGGCGCGACGCTGACGACGCCCGACACGCTCGCGCTCGCGGAGCTCGCCAACCGCCATACGCCGGAGCTGGTCACGCATAGTCCGCGCGGCGAGCGCATCGACGCGCTCGAGTTCCATCCCGCGTGGCATGAACTGCTCGCGCTGCTGCGCCGCGAAGGGCTACACGCGCTTCCGTTCGCCGAGCCGCGAAGCGGCGCGATGGCCGCGCGCTGCGCCGGCTACTTCATGCATGCGCAGATCGAATCCGGCTCGCTGTGCCCACTGACGATGACATTCGCGAGCATTCCGGTGTTGCAGCGCGAATCCACGTTGTTCGATACGCTGCGCGACCAGTTGTACACACGCGAGCACGATCCGCGCGACGTGCCGCTCACGCAAAAGCGCTCGGCGATGATCGGCATGGGCATGACCGAGAAACAGGGCGGCTCCGACGTGCGCAGCAACCGGACGCGCGCCCATGCGTTCGACAGTGCCGGCGGACGCGGCGGCGCTTACCGGCTCGTCGGTCATAAATGGTTCTTCTCGGCGCCGCAGTGCGACGCGCATCTGGTGCTCGCGCGCACCGACACGCACGAGGGGCTGTCGTGCTTTTTCGTGCCGCGCTTCGCGCCGGACGGCAGCAAGAACGCGGTGCAGATCCAGCGTCTGAAGGACAAGCTCGGCAATCGCTCCAACGCAAGCAGCGAAGTCGAATTTCTCGACGCGTACGGTGTGATGATCGGCGACGAAGGACGCGGCGTGCCGACCATCATCGAAATGGCGAGCTACACGCGGCTCGACTGCGTGATCGGCAGCGCCGCGCTGATGCGTGCCGCGCTCGTGCAGGCGGTCCATCATGCGCGGCATCGCAGCGCGTTCGGCCGGCACCTTGCCGAGCAGCCGCTGATGCGCAACGTGCTCGCCGATCTCGCGCTCGAATCCGAAGCGGCTACGGTGCTGTTCATGCGTCTCGCGCGCGCGTTCGATGAAGCCGACGCGTCGTCGGCTTCATCAGCCGAACGCGCCTGGCGGCGCATTGTTACGCCTGCCGCGAAGTACTGGGTCTGCAAGCGCGCGCTCGAATTCACCGGCGAGGCGATGGAAGTCTGGGGCGGCAACGGCTACGTCGAAACCGGGCCGATGGCGCGCTTCTATCGCGAGGCGCCGGTCAACTCGATCTGGGAAGGCTCGGGCAACGTGATGTGCCTCGACGTGCTGCGCGCGATGGAGCGCGAGCCGCAGGCCGCGCAAGCGCTGTTCGCCGCCTGGCAGGACGTCGCGCGCGCGCATCCGGCGTTGGGCGCGGCGCTCGCGCGTCTCGCCGCGACACTGAACGGACCGGCCGAACCGCGCGAGGCGTCGGCTCGACGTATCGCGCAGCAGATCGTGCTGATCGCGCAGGCGACGCTGCTCGCGCAGCACGCGCCCGCCGGGGTCGCCGACGCGTTCATCGCGACACGTCTCGCCAACGGCTGCGGCGAAAGCGGCCGCGTGTACGGCACGCTGCCGGCCACGTTCGATCACGCGGCGATCGTCGAGCGCGCCTTTCCCGCGTAAACGCGGCGGCCGCGCAAACCCCGAGCGCACCGCTCGCAACTCCGACTCAACCTCAAACCAATATAAGTGCGCTCGACGCGCACGGTCATCCGTCTGGGAGTGGACTCACATGAAGAACGATGTGCCGGAGGTCGCCGCGCTCCAAGCACTGTTGCGCGATCAACGTCATGCGTATCTGCGCGCGCCGTATCCGTCGTGGGACACGCGCGCGACGCATCTGCGTGCGCTGCGCAAGCTGATGCTCGACAATCGCGACGCGCTTGCCGACGCGATGCACGCGGACTTCGGCAATCGCGCGAAGGAAGAGGTGCTGCTCGCCGAATTCCTGCTCGTGAAGGAAGAGATCGACGCCGCGCTGCGTCACGGCAAGCGCTGGATGAAAGCGCAGCGCCGCCGCACCAACAAGTGGCTGCTGCTGGCGCGCGCGAAGGTGGTGCCGCAGCCGCTCGGCGTGGTCGGCATCATCGTGCCGTGGAATTATCCGGTGCTGCTCGCGGTCGGCCCGTTGATCAGCGCGCTGACGGCCGGCAATCGCGCGATCATCAAGATGTCCGAACTGACGCCGCGCACCTCCGCGCTATTCGAGCTGCTGATCGGTCAGACGTTCGCGCGCACTCACGTCGCGGTCGTCAATGGCGATGCGGCGCTCGCGGCCGCGTTCAGCGCGCTGCCGTTCGATCATCTGCTGTTCACCGGCTCGACGAAGGTCGGTCACGAAGTGATGCGCGCGGCGGCCGAGCATCTGACGCCGGTCACGCTCGAACTCGGCGGCAAGTCGCCGGCGCTGATCGGCGTGCATGCGCGTTTCGACAACGCGGTCGACAATCTGATCGCCGGCAAGACCCTGAACGCGGGGCAGACCTGTGTGGCGCCCGACTACGTGCTGGTGCCGCGCGGCAAGGAGCAGGCGTTCATCGAACGGGCGCGCGTGCGGATGGCGAGGATGTATCCGGACTTCGCGCAGAACCCGGATTACACGTCGATCATTTCTTCGCGGCACTTCGAGCGGCTCGAACGTCTCGCCCACGAAGCGCGGGCTGCGGGCGCGCAATTGCATGCGCTGACCAACGCGACGCCCGATGCCGGGAGCCGGCGCTTTCCGCTGATCGCCGTGACTGGCGCGCCGGACGAATGCGCGCTGATGCAGGAGGAGATTTTCGGGCCGCTGTTGCCGCTCGTGCCGTACGACACGCTCGACGGCGCGATCGCGTGGATCAATGCGCGGCCGCGGCCGCTGGCGCTTTATCTCTATGCCGACGACGCGCGGACGGTTGAACGTGTCACGCATGAAACGATCGCCGGCGGCATGGCCGTTAACGAGACGCTGATGCATCTGGCATGTGAGAGTTTGCCGTTCGGCGGGGTCGGGGCGAGTGGGATG
>NZ_VZQP01000042.1:0-75216 GCF_014397655.1 Paraburkholderia sp. UCT31 | reverse complement strand
GGTGGGGGTGGGGGCGTAGTGCAGCACAGCGGTTGACTCGAGGTGGAGCTACCCGACACATTGCGATACATTGAGCAGAAGGCTGTTTCTCGCTCGCGAGAAGCTGAATCGCAATCTGGACGGACTAGTCAGTGGATCGTCAATATCTGAAAACTCGAGTACTGCTTGTTTGGATGGGCTGGACTCGCTAGTGTGTGCGTTGAGTCTTGTCCCTTTTACTGGCAAAGGAGAAGCAGAAAAGATGCGCTATGTCGCTGATACGGAAAAGGCAGATGATCTGATCAACCAAGGGCATCTGGTCGGGAATGGCCAGTGCGTTACACTAGTTCATGCTGTTGTGAAAATTCCGCCGTCTTCCTTGTGGAAAAAGGGAGACCGGGTCCAGGGCAATGTCCTCATCCACAAAGGAACCGTAATAGCTACATTCGACAACAATGGACGCTATGGAAATCACACGAACGGAACCAGCCACGCGGCAATTTATCTCGGGCAAACACTGGCTGGAATCACTGTGATTGACCAGTGGAACGGACATACCAAACAACCTCCGCATCGGCGTACTATCCATTTCCGTCGCGGCAAGGGCTCGCCTGTTAATGATGGCAGCCGATATTATGTTGTCGAATAAGGTGCTTTTCCTGGCAGTTTGCCTCCTGGCAACAAGCGCCGCGTGCGCGTCGCCAACACAGGTCCAATTCAAATGCCCAAACGCGCTTTCCGCAGGAGGGCAACATCATGTTCTGGATAACGCATCCCTGTTCGATGGCCCTCCAGAGCACGAGGCAGACCTTATTCCTGCGTCAGGAAAAACATCTGACCAGTGGGATTTAACGGGCGTTGACCCCTATCTGGTATGCCGCTACCACGGCACTAACAGCACTGTTGTGATTCACGCTGTTGGGGCTCGGACCTGCGAAGCCACGAGCAGACCCTTTGCTGTTCACTGCACCTCTCGTTAAATGGATTTGGATAACGAAAAATGGCAACCCGGCTTATAGCTGCCGCGGTTCGTGCAGACCATTGCAGCGCGTGGAGTGAGTGAAGGGCATGAAGCGAAATGCATTGCGAAGTACGAGCAGGATATGATGGCGTACGACATGATCGGCGCTACATTCAGAGATTCCCGAACGTACCTACTGTGCAAGCGAAAAGCGTTCTCCAACTACCAGACTTGCAGAGCTTTCTAGTGAGTAACGAATCCGCTTTCATTTCCTATTACGACGAGCAAACGCAGCAAATCAAATTTTGCGTTGTTCAGCGTGCGCACGTGCAATCTGCGATCGATCGCGCGCTTACAATTCCGGTCCCCCCGGATGCGCCCGAAAACTCCGACACCCCAATTACGGACGAAGACGCACGGAAGCTCGGAAGCATGGCGATGCTCTGCCACACTAAGGCGCACCCCGAGCTTCGGGCACGCCGGCAAGTGACGACTGAAGCACCACTAGTCTGGACGCAAGTGAAACCGTCTGCCGAATAGTGCAATCAACGCGGACGCAAGTCAGAACGATCCGAGGCGCAACGCGTGACGGTCCAGATGATGATCGGGCAGCCGGGGGCAAGCAGGAATACATAGTCCAGTATGCCCAAGACGGCAGCAACGGCGTTGTTACCGGAATCTTCGACATCAGGGCCAACCGGCCTGTGCCCCGATGACAGTGTCAGCCAGACCTTTTCAATGCACATCACTGACTATCCAATAAACCCCCCTGATATCGTAAAGTTGAGGAAATAGAGACCGCCTCCATCCCATTAGTCACCAAGGCCGGACCTGACCAAACCGGGTAACGATGCCGAGACCAGACCCCGCGCTGTACCGCAGCCCGACAACCCCGATGACGCGGCGGCGCCGGCGTCTTCTGATCGTCGGCGCGATCGTGCTCGTCGCCGCATTCGGCTGGATGCTCGCGCTCGTGCTCGAGCCCGCGTTCCAGCGCACGATCGTCATCACCACCGGTGCGGACGGCGGCATCTATCGCGGCTTCGCCGATCGCTACGCGCCGCTGCTCAAGCGCGAAGGCATCAAGCTCGACATCCGTAGCTCGTCGGGCTCGGTCGAAAACTACCAGCGGCTCGCGGACCCGAACAGCGCCTATCAGGTCGGCTTCATCCAGTCGGGCACGACCAGTCCGAATGACACCGACAATCTGCAAACCATCGCCGCCGTGTCGTACGAACCGATCTGGGTGTTCTATCGCGGCGATGCGACGATCGACCGGCTGTCGCAACTGCGCGGCAAGCGCATTTCGATGGGCGTGCCAGGCAGCGGGTTGCTCAACGTCTCGCAGGTGCTGCTCGGCTATAGCGGCGTCACGAGTCAGAACTCGACGCTGCTGCAGATGGACGCGAACGCCGCATACCAGGGGCTCGAAAGCGGTCAGGTCGACGCGGCATTCTTCATTGGCCGGCCCGACGCCGACATGCAGCACACGCTGCTCACCAGCAACCTGAAGCTGATGAGCTTCGCGCAGGCCGACGCACTGGCGCAAAAATTCCCGTCGCTGTCGAAGATCATCTTGCCGCGTGCCTCGACGAGCGTCGCCGACGATCTGCCGCGCAGCGCCGTCACGCTGCTCGCGGCGACGGCGCTGCTCGTGTCGAAGGACACGCTGCATCCGGCGCTCGTCTATCTGCTGCTCGACGCGGCGCGCACGGTGCACGGCGGCGAGGACTACTTCACGCCGCTCGGCACGTTCCCCAACCTGAACACCGAAGAATTCCCGATCTCCGACGAAAGCGTGCGCTACTTCAAATCGGGCCGGCCGTTTCTGTATCGCTACCTGCCGTTCTGGCTCGCGAGTCTGATCGAACGGCGGCTGCTGATTCTGGTGCCGTTCCTCGCGCTGCTGATCGGCCTCGCGCAGGCGCTGCCGCGCATGCTCGAAGCGCGGATGAAGAAACGCCTGATCGTGTGGTACCGCGCAATCAAGGCGCTCGAGGACGAAGTGTGGAAGAACGCCGAGCCGTCTCGCGCGCAGATCGCGCAATGGAGTGAGGAGATTGAAAGCATCGACGCGAACGCTAGTCAGATCCGAATTCCGTACCGCTACTTTCAGGATGTTTACGCGCTGAAGCAGGCGATCGGCGTCGTGCGCGACCGGATCGCGCATGTAGCGCAGAAAGTGCAGAGGTAGAGACGACAGTCGCTTAGCCCTGTGCGTTTCCCGGGAACTCACCACCGCGCAGCCAGTTGATTTTCCGCACGGCCTCACCGCATGGGCGCTTGCCGCAGCGCAAGAAAAAAATCTTTGTGAAATCAGTCGAACGATAGGTCGATTCAATTGGCGCGCTCGCGATTCGCATCCTGTAATGGACTCCTACCGTCCGCGTCCCGTCCATCCAGCCTGCCGTCCTACCCGGAGAGAGACCATGTCCCAGCCTGAGCCAAAAGTAGACGAAGTGGTCCGAAGCATCGCCGAGGAAACCGACACGCCGGCAGAAACGGTGTCGCGCATGTACGCCGATACGCTCGCCGAATTCCGGAACGAGGCGCGCGTGTTCGACTACGTGCCGCTGTTCGCCGCGAAGAAGGTCCGCAACGAGCTGCTTCACAAGCAACATCGCGAGCACTGACTCGCGGTATGCGGTGATGCATCGGCTCACCGCGCTGTCGCACGCGTCGTGGCTCCAGATTTTGCGCGCGGGTTGGAGCTAACAATCGCGTCGCAAATTTTTTATGCTGGCGGTTCCACAGCTTTCCAAAGGAACCGTCCACATGTCCGCCCCGCTGCAGATTCGCGCCGTCACCCGTGACGATTTCGATGCATGGTTGCCGCTATGGGACGCCTACAACGCGTTTTATGGCCGCTCGGGCGAGACCGCGTTGCCGCGCGAGATCACGCAAATCACGTGGAATCGCTTTTTCGATGGCTACGAGCCGATGCATGCATTCGTCGCGGAACGCGCCGGGCAATTGCAGGGCATCGTGCATTTTCTCTATCACCGTCATACGACGATGGCGGGACCGATCTGCTATCTGCAGGACCTGTACACGCTCGATAGCGAGCGCGGCAAGGGTGTCGGCCGTGCGCTGATCGAGGCCGTCTATGCGCGGGCAAAAGCCGACGGCGCGCAACGCGTCTACTGGCAGACGCACGAGACGAATCACACCGCGATGCAGCTCTATGACAAGGTCGCGGATAAGTCCGGCTTCGTGGTTTATCGCAAAGCGCTTTAGCGCTCAGCGCTTCATCAAGGCTCATCAAAGACGAAAGGCGCACCACCCGGTGCGCCTTTCGTTTTACTGCTCAAACGGTTATCACGCAGTCCCGGTCAAGCCTCGAGCTGCTCCAGCACCTTGCCCTTGGTTTCGATACCGAGGAAGTGCACTGCGACCGCCGCGAGGAACGGCACGGCGGCGAGGATATAGAACGCCACTTCCAGGTTGCCACCGATCATCGTCTTCGACACGATCGCCGGCGCGAAGATCGCCGTTCTGATGATTTTGACGACGTGACACGGCGAGTCCGGCTGTGCAATGCAGCAGGACTCGCCGACAGATATGAAATAAGTATTTGAAGTAGTTGCGCCGTGAAGTCAGCGCGCACTCAATGCGCGGCAATCGATCTGCGGCGCGCCTGCATCGCGGTCGGATCGTCCTGCCTCGGGCGATAGCTCAGGCGCTCGGACAGCTCCAGCGCCGCCTGGCATACGGCGATGATCAGCGGCTCGCGCTCGGCGGTCTCGCCGATATCCGAACGCGGGATCGTCACCGTCAACGCGGCGGCGATCTTACCGCTCTGGTCACGCACCGGCGCGCTCACCACCGAAATCCCCCGCTCGAACGACGCCTCGCTGACCGCATAGCCAAGCGCCGCGCTCTCGCGCGCACCGTTCATACACTGCCGCACGCGGTTTGGCCTGCCTGCGTCCCACTCCTGTCTGCTCTTCTTTTGCCATCTTGGCTGCCGTCTCTATGCGGTTCATCGGGTTCAATTCAGGTTGATAGCGCGAAGCATGCGGCGAATCGGCCATGCGGGGTGCTATGCTTTGATCCGGTCCGGCGGCGCGGTGTATTCCAGCCGCTCGCTCGCGCCGCCCAAGCGTAGGAGGCCACGTCATGTCCAACGCGGTCCAGATTCAGGTTGCCGACTCGCATCTTTATCCGGGCTGCGCGGTGCGCATCGCGAATCTTCCCGAGCCGGCCTGCGCGTCAAACGTCGCCGAGGCGCGCGTCGAATTCGCGGACGGTTCCGGTGCGCACGCCACCTGCCATCGGCGCGCACATGACGAACTCGAATTGACCGTCGACCGTTATGCGACGCAAAAACGTCATCCGATCGACGCACGGCACTGGCTACTATTGGCCGTCGATGCCACGCATCACAGTTGGCGCGTCAAGCGTCGGCTGCCGTAAAGCTGCGAGGCCTGCCGCCCTCGGCGGACCCGTAACCGGTGTCGCGCGCGCCGCTTCGAGCGGCGCCGATGCGACCGTCACGTCTCCTTCGGAACTCACCGATGACCGACCACGATCCTCACCTGCCGCCGAAACTGGACAACCCCGATTCAATCGATAACACCAACGACGCCCCCGACGATCCCGAACGCCGGCGCGTACTGACCGGTCTCGCGGCGGTCGGCCTCGGCCTTGCGCTGACCGGCTGCAAAACAGGCGAGGGACTCGCAGGCAACGGGCCGCCGCGCAGCGCCGCCGACTTGCGGCTCGACGCCGCGCTGCACGATCAGGTGAAGAACATCGTGGTGATCTACGCGGAGAATCGCAGCTTCGCGAACCTGTACAGCAACTACCCGGGCGTCCAGCATCCGCTCGACGCGGTCACCGCCGAGCAATACGTCCAGCTCGACCGCGATGGCAAGACGCCGTTGCCGCGGTTGCCGGCCATCTGGGGCGGGCTCGTGCCGCAGGCGCAGGAAGTGGACGGCAAGCGCTACATGATCGGCGAAAAGGATCTCGATCATCTGCGCAACCGGCCGTTCCGCATCGTCGATGCGCACGGCGCGCCGCTGCCGACCGGCGTGATCACGCGCGACCTCATCCATCGCTTCTATCAGAACCAGATGCAGATCAACGCGGGGCGCAACAACCAGTTCGCCGCGTGGGGCGATTCCGGCGGCCTTGTGATGGGGCACTACCGCAATTCCGCCGACACGCTGCGTCTGTGGAATCTCGCGCAGCAGTACACGCTGTGCGACAACTTCTTCATGGCCGCCTTCGGCGGCTCGTGGCTGAACCATCTCTTCCTGATCTCGGCGCAGGCGCCCTACTATCCGGACATCCACAATAGTCCGGCGAAGAAGATGGTGTCGGTCGTGGAAGGCGAGGATCCGACCGGCACCCGTTTGAAGCTCGCGCCCAATTCGCCTGCATCGGCGCTCGACGGTCCGCCGAAGTTCGTCAATGACGGCGCTTTCACCGCCGACGGCTACGCAGTCAACACGATGGCGCCGCCCTATCAGCCGAGCAGCGTGCGTCCGGCCGAAGGCGGCGACCCGGCTTTCGCGGATCCGTCGAACCCGCGGGTGATGCCGCCGCAGAATTACGCGACGATCGGCGACCGGCTGACCGGCAAGGGCATCGACTGGGCGTGGTACAGCGGCGCGTGGCAATTCGCGCTCGATCATCGCGATACGGGGTCGATGCCCGACTTCCAGTACCACCATCAGCCGTTTAACTACTTCGCCAATTACGCGCCGGGCACCGCCGCGCGCCGCCGCTATCTGCGCGACGGCGGCATGGGTAACGACGCGTCGACCAATCGCCTGATTGCCGACATCGACGCGGGACGTTTGCCGACCGTGACGTTCTATAAACCGCAGGGCGACCTGAACATGCACGCGGGCTATGCGGACGTCGCCTCGGGCGACCGTCACATCGCGACGCTGATCGAGCACATCCAGCGCGGCCCGCAATGGCAGAACACGGTCGTGATCGTCACCGTCGACGAGAACGGCGGTTGGTGGGACCACGTCGCGCCGCCGATCGGCGATCGCTGGGGTCCGGGTTCGCGCGTTCCCGCGCTCGTGATCTCGCCGCTGGCGAAGAAGGCTTATGTCGATCACACGGTGTACGACACGAACTCGATTCTGCGTTTCATTAACCGTGTGCATGGACTCGCGCCACTCGATGGCGTGGTCGCGCGCGACAAGGCATTCGCAAGCAACGGACTCGCGCCGCTCGGCGATCTGACCGCCTCGCTCGATCTCGCTTGAGCGCCTCTCGGCTGCGTTGATTTGCCGCGGCTCGCGGTCTGCCTGTGGTCGTTACTGCATGCATATCGCGTACGCCGCGGCGCAGTAAGGATTCACCGTACCTCGCCACACCTTTTGGCGACCTGATTTTCCATTCGCACGTCATGCCTTTGTCTTGCATAAAGCGCCGCGCCGCCTAGACTGATAAAGCGCTTCGCAATTTATGAACGGAACTGATATGCGGCTGACCATCCTGATTAACGGTTCCGATCCCACCGTAAGCCATGATTACGCTGTGCTCTGGCTCGATACCGATGAACATCGGTGGTCGAGAGAAGCGCATCAAGGGATCGACCTGCCCCCATGGGGCGAACTGCGCGACGAAAACGGCGTGACCACGCTGTGCGCACCGAGCGCCGACGCGCCGCTTTGTACGTTGCGCGGTCTGCACGTCGATCGCAAGGAGCGAGTGAGCGCCGCGCAAGGCGCCGCTGCATGGACCGCGCTGCCAACACGCAAGGCGACTAGCGGCTACTGGCGTTTGCAGGCGGTGGATCGTCAAAAAGTGCACGCTGAAAACAGCGTGTTCGGTAATTAAGTTCTGGCGCGATTCATCGCGCTTCTCTTTTCCGGTCGAAACTTCCGGCTCATTGCACGAGCACTGTTCGTACGCGTAAATCTGTTCGTGCGCAATCGAACATAACGTGCCGCGATATCGCAAAGCCTTAAGACATTCTTAAGATTGCGTGCGTAGCTTCGGAAGTCCACGCATTCGGGTCGCTGCAAAGCGGCCCACTTTTTTGTCCGGCGCACGCCGCCTCTGCCGTTTCCAATTCCCTTCCTTCGATTCGCATTGTGCAGTCGCTCGATGCGGGCCGCGACGCTATACTTGCGTCCCCGTTCATCGAACCACCGACACATGAAGAAGTGGCTTGCCTGTCTGTTACTCGCCGTCGCCGCTCATGCGAGCGCGGCGCCTTCCTGCACCGGATTCACGCCGAATGCGCAATGGCCCGTCCTCACCAATCAGAAGATGGCGCCGAAAACGCGCCTGCTTTGTTATAGCGATTTCGCGGTGCTGCATTCGGGTATCACTCACGGTCCGCTGTGGTCTGCCGAGCATCTGACGCGTGAGCACATCGAAGAAGCGAAGGACATGGTGCGCACCAACAAGTTCTTCGAAGACGCGCGTCTGCCCGAAGGCGAAGGCGCGACACTCGCCGACTACAAACGCAGCGGCTTCGATCGCGGTCATATGAGTCCGGCGGGTAATCGGTGGAACGACGAGGCGATGGCGCAATCGTTCTCGCTCGCGAACATCGTGCCGCAAAATCGTCAGAATAACCAACGATTGTGGGCACGCATCGAAACCGCCGTGCGCAAGATCGCACTCGCCTACGACGACACGTACGTCGTCACCGGACCGCTGTTCACCGGCCAGCAATTGCAGACGATCGGACCGACGCGCGTGTTCGTGCCCACCCAGTTGTACAAGGTCGTCTACGTGCCGTCGCGTCAACTGGCCTTCGCAGTCGTGGTTGATAATGTAGCGACCAACCGCTACGACATCCGCACGATTCACGAACTCGAAGCGATGTCGGGCATCCGCTTTCCGGGCATTCCGGACAACCTCAAGGACCAGCGGCCAGGAGGACTGAAAGGTGTTTAAGCCCTATTCGAACGATGACGACGTGCTCAACATTCAAGGCGATGCGCTCACGCTCAGCAATGGCACGACGCGTGTCGTGCTGAACGGCGCGCTCGAATTGACGCGCGATCAACGCGGACTGAAGGCGGCGCTCGCGTTGAAGGAAGCGCTCGATGCGATCGTCGCGAGCCTGCAGGCGCAGAAGGATTTACCGGCAAAGGTGCAGGACGAGCCGGATGCTAAACCGGGTATCGTGCAGAACCCGTTTCAATAACGGATTCGGCGGCGTTGCATTTGCGCAACCTCGCAGATCGCAATTTTTACTGATGTCGGTCACGCAAACCTTTGCGTGACCGCTAGTTTTCTAATCTCGCGCCAATAGAGCGGATCGCCTCCCTTCTGTCACATAATGTACATAGAGAAACCTTAGCGTGCGAGGTTTCTTCACACATCGACTGGCGTCGCCATGCATGCTGCGTTCTCGAGATTTCGCCGTTCTTCCGCACAGGGTAATCCGCGCACTGCCGGAGACTTGTGCCAGGAAGTTCCATCCGTAGACGTTGAAGATCCCAACTCCGTGGTCATGGAGATCTTCTCGGCGCGCCGCGACATGCAGAGTCTCGCTGTCATCGACGACCACCGTCCCATCGGCCTGATCAACCGCGATATCTTCATGTCGCAAATGAGCAAGCCGTTCCATCGAGAGCTTTACGACAAGAAGAGTTGCATCGCGTTCATGGACAAGGAACCGCTCATCGTCGACGCCGACGTGAGCATCGAAGCGCTGACGTTCAGGACCGTCGAGGCCGGAGAAAAAGCGCTGGTCGATGGTTTCATCGTGACACGTGACGGACTCTTCTCGGGTCTCGGCAGTGGTCTGCAGCTTATCAGTGCGGTCGCGGAAATGCAGGCGGAGAAGAACCGCCAGATCATGCAGAGTATCGAGTACGCCAGCGTGATACAGCGCGCCATGTTGCGTGCTTCCAGCGAGACCCTGTCGATGAAGCTGCGCGACGCGGCGATGGTCTGGGAACCTCGCGACGTCGTCGGCGGCGACTTCTATCATTTCGCGGCCTTTCCGAACGGCTGGTTTGGCGCTGTTGCCGATTGCACCGGACATGGCGTACCGGGCGCCTTCATGACCTTGCTTGCTTCGGCGTCACTGTCGAAGGCGCTCGAACACATCGGTCCGCGCGACCCCGCCGCGCTACTGGCGGCCGTCAATCAAAACGTCAAGGGCTTGCTTGGGCAAGTGAACAGTGCCGACGAAGGAACCCAATCCAACGACGGTCTGGATACCGCACTCTTCTGGTTCGACGCCACGCAGAGCGTGCTGCATTTTGCCGGCGCGAGGATCGCTCTGCACATCCTGTCGCCCGATGCCGCGGAGTTTGAAACGATCGACGCCGACCGCATGGGTGTCGGTTATGTGGACAGTCGCGCCGACTATGCGTGGAGCTTGCGTTCGATTCCGGTCACGGCGGGCAGCCTGCTGTTCATCTATACCGACGGCCTCACCGATCAGATCGGCGGCCCGCGCAACATTTCTTTCGGCCGGCGCCGTGCGCTCGACCTGATACTCGAAAACCGCGCCGAAACTCCGGCGACGATTTGCGAGCGCGTCCGGCTCGCGCTCGCGGAGTGGCAAGGCAAGCAACCGCGCCGTGACGACGTCACGCTTTTCTGTGCCCGCATTTAGTGAATTCCCAGAATGTCCCAACTACTAGAACAAGACAGCGCCTTTTTCGAACTCGCGCAGCGGCGCAACGTGCTCTTCTATCACAAGGGCTACTTCTCACATAACATCGTCGCGTCGATGGGCGAAGTCGTGAAACTGCAGCTCGAAGTCGCCGGCGTCAGCGGTCCTACTCGCCGCAAACTCTTCTCGTCCTTTATCGAGCTGGCACAGAACATCGTTCATTACTCGTCGAACGCGCTGGAGCCCGGTGGCGAACGGGCAGGCGAGATACGCGAGGGCGCGGTGTGCATCTCCAGGCACGGCGAACATCACGTAATGTTGTGCGTCAATCCCATCGCGACCGCCGAAGTCGAGGACCTGCGAAGCAGGTTGGAGCCTCTGCGCAACATGTCACTCGAAGAAATCAAGCAAGCGTACAAGGTTTCATTGCGCACCGACGCTCCGAAAGACAGCAAGGGCGCCGGGCTCGGCTTCCTGACGATGGCGCGCGATGCGAGCGCGCCGCTTGAATTCGCTTTTCATCCGCGTGCCGACGAACCGGGCACCACGCTGTTTTGCCTCACGGCCATCATCTGAGCAGGAAGGCACACGAACAATGGAAAACCTACACATCCCCGCGACGACGACGTCACCCGAAGTCGATTTTCGCTTCGACCAGCACGCGTTGTCGATCAGGGGAGAGTCTTACCCCGAAAACGCAGCCGCCTTTTACGCGCCGATCATCGAGCAGATGCGCAAATACCTCGCCGCGAACGCCGGGGCCGAGATCACTATCGACGTCGCGCTGACGTACTTCAATAGCTCGAGTACCAAAATGCTGTTCAGCATCTTCGACGCGCTCGATCAGGCGGCGGAATCGGGAAGCCGGGTGTCGATGAACTGGTATCGCGACGAGGAAGACGAGACCATTGCCGAATTCGGCGAAGAACTGAAAGCCGATTTCCGCGCGATCGAGTTCACCGATCGTCCCATTGCGCAGCAGGGGAAGTAAAGTGCGTTCGACCTCTTCCCTTGACGTGTCCTCGGGCGGCGCACCCGATCTGTTCCAGAACGAGAGCACCGCGCTGGCAAAGGCTCGGGCCATGCATTCGATCATCGATGCGGACCCCGCGGAGTATCGCCAGTCGTTGGGCGAACTGATCGAGCACTTCCAGCGCCTGATGCGCGAGACACGGCGCCTGATCGGCCGCAGCGACCGGGCCGAACGCGAGATGCAGGCGCTGGCCCAGCAGTTGGCGTATCGCGCATCGCACGACGCGTTGACGGGCGTACTGAACCGCAGTGCCGTGATCGAACGGACCACCAAGGTCTTGCGCATCAGCAGCGCGGTGATGATCATCCTCGACATCGACGAATTCAAGCGGATCAACGACGACTACGGCCACCCCACCGGAGACGCGGTCATTTCGGGGGTCGTCGATTGTCTGCGCAGAATCGTCGGGGAACAAGGCTTCATCGGGCGAGTGGGCGGTGAGGAGTTCACCGTCCTGCTGCCCGGTCATGAACCGGCCAGCGGTGCCATTCTTGCCGAGCGCATGCGAGAAGCCATCGGTGACTCGCTGGTCGTTCCACCCGTCGAGCGCCGCATCACGGCCAGCTTTGGCGTCAGCATCAACGAGGTCGGAACCTGTTTCGACACCGCATATGGCCTCGCCGATGCGGCTCTGTACCGCGCCAAGCGAGGCGGGCGCAACCGCGTGGAATTTGCCGATCGATAAGGCGGATAAGCAGACCCATCGCGCGCCGTTACAGGCAGATCCGGAGCGCCCTAAGGCAAGTCATGCAGCCACCTAAACATTCACTATCCGGGCGGGTCGGTGTTCGCCCGCGCCGGGTTGACGAAAAGGGAAGGGCCTTGGGACAGGACGCAACGCGCAAAGCCGGTACTGTCATAGCCGTGCTTGCCATTCTCGCTGTCATTGCGACGAGTACCTTCCTCGCAATCCGCCAGGGCAGCGAGCAGGACAGTTCGCTTCGGACGATCCAGGCTTCCGGGCGGCTGCGCCATGATCTCGACCAGGTTCAGCAAGTCATGCTCGATGAGCATGCGACGCTCTACACCTCGATCGCAACGGTGCCGCTTTACAACCGCGCCGCTTATAGCTTTCCGATGCTGGAACTGCTCGCGTTGACGCGCGACGCGCGCGAGAGCTGCAGCGAGAATCAGGAATGCATATCGAGGCTGTCGGATCTGGACGACATGATCGGCAGACTTAGCGAGCTGAGCTTTGGTCTTGCGCGCAAGATCGCGGAACATCCCGGCAGTGTGGCAGTGGGCGACCCCAGACTCGAAGAAATCGACGCCTATTTCTATAGCGTTCTCGAGCGGGTCGTCGACGTACGACTCGCGGCCGACGCCAAGGTCGCTTTAGTCGTCAGCAAATCCTCGTTGGATGGGAAGTGGTTTACGCGCATGCTGTTGAGCTGCGGCGTCGCTTCGGCCTTGTTGCTGCTTTCGCTGATTCACTGGAACGGGCGCATTGGAGCGCATCTTCGTCGTTCGCTCACAAGACTCGAGCATCAAGCCAGGTATGACGCCCTGACCGATCTGCCGAACCGGGTGCTGCTCGGCGAACATCTTTCAGAGTCGCTCGTCCGCGCGGCAGCGACAGGTCAGAACGTTTCCGTCATGTTCCTCGATCTCGATCGTTTCAAGGACGTCAACGATTCGCTCGGACACCGCATTGGCGATTTGCTGCTACAGGCCGTGGCGCGAAGGCTTCAGCGTCTGCTGCGCGCGACGGATTTCGTCGCGCGTTACGGGGGCGATGAATTCGTCATCGTCGCGGAACGGGCCGACGCGAAGCAACTCACCGAAATGCTGGACACGCTCATTCACGAGATGAGCGAGCCGTATCGCATCGGCGAGCACGAGCTTTATCTCGAAGCAAGCATCGGCGTCAGTACTTTTCCACAAGACGGCGCCCAGCCGGAACTGCTCACGCGAAATGCCGATGCCGCGTTGTACGTGGCGAAATCGCGCGGGAGAAACGGCTATCAATTCTACGAACCGGAGCTGAGCCGGGCGGCCGCCGAGAAGTTGCGGCTCACGACGCGACTGCGGCGCGCGGCGAAAGCCAATGAGTTGTATCTGGCGTATCAGCCGCAAATCGACATGAAAACCGGATGCATCGTCGGTGCCGAGGCACTTTTGCGGTGGCACGACGACGAACTCGGTAAAGTCTCGCCGGCCGTCTTCATCCCGCTTGCCGAAGAAACCGGTCTGATCCAGAGCATCGGCACGTGGGTATTGCGGCAGGCGTGTCTGCAGGCAAGCGCATGGGTACGCTCGGGGCTTCCGCCCGTGCGCATATCGGTCAATGTTTCGCCACTTCAACTCGAACGGGCGGACCTTCCAGGCGTAGTGCGCTCGGCACTCGACGATGCCCATTGGCCCGCCGAACTGCTGGAGCTCGAAGTCACCGAGGGCACATTGATGCGCAACGCTGAAGAAGCGCAACGGGCTTTTCGCGAACTGCGCGAACTCGGTGTGTCCATCGCTATCGACGACTTCGGCACGGGTTATTCGAGCCTCAGCTATCTGAAACGCTTTAGCGTCGACCGCATCAAGATCGATCGCGCCTTCGTCTGCGAAATCGGCAGAGACAAGGAACTCGAAGCTCTGTCGCTTGCCATCATCGCGATTGCTGAAACGCTGAGCTTCGATGTCGTCGCTGAAGGGGTCGAGCTCGATGTCCAGCGCGAGTTTCTGGTCCGTCACGGATGCACGGTAGCCCAGGGTTTCCTGTTTAGCCCAGCGGTCTCGCCGGAGGCTTTAGCGCAATTGCTCGGCAAGACCGCGGTCGCGTCTTCATTGAGCGTGGCGTCTTTCCGGGGATTCGCTTTGTGAGTCGCAACATGTATCCGCGCTGACGCACTACTTACGTTTTGTCACCAGCGCAGCGTCAACTCCTGTATTCCGCCCTACGTTAAACCGGCAGCGCTGAAATGATTCAGCCGCGACAAACGAATCCACCGATTCAACCTGGAGTCACATCATGAAGACGCTGTTCGCCGCTGTTGCTTCCGCACTGCTCGTGTCGACCGCCTTTGCTCAAACGGCCGCACCGTCTGCAGCACAACCCGCGCAAACCACGCAGTTGCCAGCCACCGGCCAGGCGAATCTGAAGGCAAGCACCGCGGTACAAGCCGGCGCGACCGCAACGAAAGCGCCTGCCGAAGCCGCTACGCAAAAGCACGTGAAAAAGACTTCCGCCCATACGAAGAAGGCCCACAAGTCCACGGCCAAAAATGCCGTCGAAACGAGCGCAGCGAAGACTAAAACGGAGAGTGCGAAAGAGGCCAGCACTGCCCCGGCGAAAGCCGACGGCGCACAAGCCGACACGACCAAAACGCAATAACACGTGATCGGTTTCGGCGCTGACCGGCCATGCAGGTGCTGTTCAAATAGAAGTTGATCGAAGCCGGACTGTGCCGTTCAGGGAGGGCGAGTCTTATGACTCGCCTTTTTTTATGCCGCGTGTCATTCCCCGTCGTATCTTTTTGCCGACAAACGCGCGAATTTTTGCACCGTCTTTACTCGCGGACGACTACTCTCGAATTGTTCCAATTCACCATCGCGTCGCACGAACGCCGCATCACATGGCTCTTACCCAATCGCTCGACAAGCTCTCGCCGCAACCTGCCAGCAAGCAGGTTCAACACAGCAACGTCATTCCGTTTCCGTCGGCGCGCGCGGCTCTACTCGTGACGCTGCCGCACGCTCACTTGCGCGCACTGCTTCATTCGCCGCTCGGCGTCTATGTAATCAACACGGAAACCGTGCGCGAAGAAGACCGCGTGCAACTCGACATCGCGCGCGAAGATCTCCACTTCACGTTGCACATGCTGCTCACCACGTTGCCCGCCGCGACGATCGGTCCATTGAAACGTCGCGTCAGCCACCCGAGCGCGCGTTAAATGCGCTCGACGAAAGCCTGTTTACGCAGCTTGTCGGCATCGACGATTTCGATCTCCGCATAACGCAGCTTCAACGCGCCCTGCGTCTCGAAGTGCTTGAGCACCTGATTGATCGTCTGCCGCGACAACGCGAGCATCATCGCCAGGTCTTCCTGCGGGACCTTCAGCACGTTGCGCAATGCGCCGGGTTCGCCATAGCCGCCCGCCATCAGCAACAGGCGCCGCGCGACACGCGGTGCGGCCGGCAATAGCGCGGCTTCCTCGATCGCCTCGAACGCCAGACGCAACTTGTGCGCGAGCAGCAGACCGAACGCATGCCAGTAAGCCGGCGTGCGCTCGAGCAACGCGGCGAGCGCCGCGCGCGGCACATGAAACAGCGCGGTATCGCGTTCGGCATAGGCGTCGTGGGTGCGCGATCGATCGTCGAACAGCGCGATCTCGCCAAACCAGTTCACCGGCTCGATCACCGCGAGCAACGCTTCCTTGCCGGTCGAACTCGCCGCGCCGATTCTGACGAGGCCGTCGAGCACACAGTACAGGCCGTCGTCGGCAGCGCCGCGCGTGAAAAGCCGCTGACCTGCCGCGAGAGATTCGACGCGCCCCGCGTCGAGCAATTGCACCCGCAGCCCGGCTGGCGCGGCGCGAAACCACCCGCTGCGCTCGAGCAGCCCGGCAAGCTCCTTCGATGAAAAACGCTCTGTCATGGACGGTATCCGTCGACGGTCGTTGCTGATTGTCGGCTACCCGATGGTTTGAAAATCCGCTGCCCGCGATTATGCTGACTTTGACACAGGAGCGGCCCTGATGAGAACGCTGACGCAGCAACTGACGCAATACGCGGCCTACCATCGCGACCGGCGCAATATCGCCACGCACTTCGTCGGCATTCCGATGATCGTGCTCGCGCTCGCGGTGTTGCTGAGCCGCCCGTCGTTTGGCGCCGGGATGTTCCCGGTCACGTTGTCGCCGGCGTGGCTGCTGTTCGTGGCGGCGACCGTCTACTACCTCGCGCTCGACGTGCCGCTCGGCGTGCTGATGGCCTGCGTCTCGGCGCTCTGCATCGCGTTCGGCGAGTGGATCGCCGCGCAAACGACGCTCGCGTGGCTCGCGACCGGCATTGGGCTGTTCGTGGTCGGCTGGGTGTTCCAGTTCGTCGGCCACGTGGCCTACGAACATCGCAAGCCGGCATTCGTCGACGACGTGATCGGCCTGTTGATCGGCCCGCTATTCGTGCTCGCCGAAGCGCTGTTCGGTGTCGGCTGGCGCCCCGAACTGCGCGATGCGATCGAGGCTGAGGTAGGCCCGACGCGCATCGCTGAGCGAGCACCGTAGTTCAGTTCGACGCGAACCGAACGAAGCGCACGCTGTGCAGCGCGGTTAGCGCGACGGCGATCCAGATCGGCACATAGGTCGCGAGTTGCGCGACGCTCAGCGTTTCGCGCAGCAGCGTGATCGATACGAACACGAGCAGCACCGGCTCGACGTAGCCGAGGATGCCGAACAACGCGACCGGCAGCAGTCGGCTCGCCTTCAGATACGAAGCGAGCGCGAGCGTGCTCAACGCGCCGAGGCCCGGCAATAGCAGACACCACATTTCGGCGCGGCCGGCGATCGCTTGCAGCGAGCCGCCGCTGAGAATGCACACGGCGGCCACCGGCAGCAGTAACGCCATTTCGACGGTGAACATCGCGAGCGAATCCTGATTGATCTGACGACGCACCACGAAATAAGGCGGATAACCGAGCGCGACGACGAGCGTCGGCCACGAGAACGCACCCGTCACCCACAGTTCGTGAGCAACGCCAACCGCCGCGCACGCGACCGCGAGCCACTGCAACGCGTCGAGCCGCTCGCGATAGTGGAAGCGCCCGACCAGCACCATCGCGAGCGGCAGCAGGAAATAGCCGAGCGACACTTCGAGCATGCGCCCATGCAGCGGCGCCCACAGAAACAGCCACAGCTGTACGCCGAGCAGGCCCGCAGCCACGGCCATCGCGGCACCGAGCTTCGGCTGCGTCATCATTTGGACAACGAGCGCGCGCAGAATCGGCAGGCGCTTGCGCACCGCGACGAGCAGCAGCGCGCCGGGCACGGTCCACACGATGCGCCACGCGAAGATGTCGAGGCCCGACAGCGGTTTGAGCAGCGTCGCGTAAGCGGACAATAATGCGAACATCGCCGACGCGCCGACCGACAATGCGATCCCGCGCCTGAAGTCGTTGTGATTCATTGCGCGGTCGGGGATCGGTGTGACGCGTGGGCTTGCGGCGCGCGACGCAGGCTCGCGGCGTTCGTTGTCGTCATGAATATGATGTCTCGTGAGCAGGCGGCCACGCAGGCAAAGCGGCAGACGCTGCGTTGTTGTTCTGAAGCGGCGGTGCAAAACCGTAGGAAAACGGGCATTCTAGACGGGTTATTCGCCAACGGGCTTGCGCTTTTTCGTCAGTCGGCCGCAATTAGTCGTGCGCGTCGCGCGTCGATGCACTAGAACATAACTCTGTGCGCCGCGGCCGGCGAAGCCATTTCCGGTTCGTCGTCGCCTCGCGCGAATCTTGCTACCCAAGTTTTGCACGCTGTGGCCGCACCACTCGCGACAACGACGTCCACAGCGGCACGCAACGTGCAGCACCCACGAGCCGGATCGGCGAATGCAGCCTCGAGCGCAGTCTGTCAGGCCGCCACGAATCACCGCCCGCGCATCTCGCCCACGGCATGCCTCAACTGCGTTTCATCGCGCATGCCACCGCCCGGCAGCAATCCCGCTCATCGAATGTGACTACTGGAGCCAGCATGACCCAGCCAGCCCTATCGCTCAGCAACTCGCCTTCCGAACTGCGTCGCGCCTTCGCCGCCGACGTGTACGCCGGCCTCACCCATACGCCGCAAAAAGAGCTGCCGTCGAAGTATCTGTACGACGAGGTCGGTTCCGCACTTTTTGAAGTGATTACCGTATTACCGGAATATGGCGTCACGCGCGCCGAAGAACGTCTGCTCGCGAAGCACGCGGCCGACATCGTCGAGCATTTGCCGCATGACGTCACGGTCGCCGAACTCGGCAGCGGCAGCGGCCGTAAAACGCGGCGCATTCTCGAGGCGCTGTGTAAAAAACGCCCTACTTCCTACTGCCCGATTGAAATTTCGCGCAGTGCGTTGCAGTTGTGCCGGCGCGAACTCGGTGACATCGAGCGGATTTCGATCGTCGGTTATGAGCGCGACTATCTGGCCGGTCTCGCCGAAGTGAGCCGGCAGCGCGCGCCCGGCGACCGCTTGCTCGTGCTGTTCCTCGGCAGCACGATCGGCAACTTCGGCAGGCTCGCGGCGACGCGTTTTCTGCGCGAGATCCGCAACATGCTCGCGCCCGGCGACGCGCTGCTGCTCGGCACCGATCTGATCAAACCGACGCCGGTGCTGGTCGCAGCCTACGACGACGCGATCGGCGTGACCGCGTCGTTCAATCTGAACCTGCTCGCGCGCGTCAACCGCGAACTCGACGGCGACTTTCCGCTCGATGAGTTCGAGCACGTCGCGCGCTTCAATCCGGACGCGCGCAGCATCGAGATGCATCTGCGCGCGAAGCGCGATATCACCGCTCACGTGCGCGCCGCAAAGCTGACGGTGTCGCTGACGGAAGGCGAGACGATCTGGACCGAAAGCAGCCACAAGTATCGCGCGGAAGAATTGCCCGCGATCGTCGATGGCGCCGGCTTCGTGTGCAGCCATCAATGGATCGAGGATGAGTGGGGATTCGCGGAGAGTTTGTTGGTGGCCCGGTAAGCGCTGACCACGCGGCAAATAACGGCCGATAACGGCATAAACGAAAAAGCGGCGCGCCCTCCTCTGGACGGCGCGCCGCTTTTTTAACTCACGCAGCTCGAGCTCAATGCTGCTCGAAGCGCTCGTAACGCCTGTCCGTCACGCGCTCCTCGCCGCTCACTTCGGTCACGCGCGCCGCCGGCGGTCCATGACGCAGCCACGACAACATCCGGTCGATCTGATTGGCCGTTCCCTGCAACATCGCCTCGACCGAACCGTCGTCGAGATTCGCGACCCATCCCTTGATGCCGAGCGCGTGCGCCTGGCGCACCGTCGCAAGGCGAAAGCCAACGCCCTGCACGGTGCCGCGCACCCGCGCGTAATACGTTTCGATCCGCTCATCCAGATCCGGGGCCATGCCGCTACCTCCTTTTAATGCCTGACAGTCTTTCAAGCCGGCATTCTAGTCGCGTCGCGGCGAGCGCGCTCGGCAACGCCCATCCTTTGCGCGCGCCACGTACAATCCGTCGACCGTCACGCAGGAAATGGAAACAGAATGACCGAACAGCATCGCGATCTCGTGCTCGTGACCGGCGCGTCCGGCTTCGTCGGCTCGTCGGTGGCGCGCATCGCGCAGAGCAAGGGCTTTCGCGTACGCGTGCTGGTGCGCGCGACGAGTCCGCGCAAGAACGTCGAATCGCTCGACGCGGAAATCGTCGTCGGCGACATGCGCGACGAAGCATCCATGCGCAACGCGCTGCGCGGCGTGCGCTATCTGCTACATGTGGCCGCCGATTATCGGCTGTGGGCGCCGGACCCCGGCGAGATCGAGCGCGCGAATCTCGAAGGCACCGAGGCGACGATGCGCGCGGCGTTGAAGGAAGGCGTGGAACGCATCGTGTACACGAGCAGCGTCGCCACGCTGAAGGTGACGAGCTCCGGCCAGTCCGCCGACGAAACCTCGCCGCTTCGCGCCGACCAGGCGATCGGCGTCTACAAGCGCAGCAAGGTGCTCGCCGAGCGCGCGGTCGAGCGCATGGTCGCCGAGGACGGTCTGCCCGCGGTGATCGTCAATCCATCGACGCCGATCGGCCCGCGCGACGTGAAACCGACGCCCACCGGGCGCATCATTCTGGAGGCGGCGCTCGGCAAGATTCCCGCATTCGTCGATACGGGGCTGAACCTCGTGCACGTCGACGACGTCGCCGCCGGTCATTTCCTTGCGCTCGAACGCGGCAAGATCGGCGAGCGCTATATTCTGGGCGGCGAAAATCTGCCGTTGCAGCAGATGCTCGCCGATATCGCGGCATTGACCAGCCGCAAGGCACCGACACTGAGCCTGCCGCGCTGGCCGTTGTATCCGCTCGCGATGGGCGCGGAAGCGGTCGCCAAGTTCACGAAGCGCGAACCTTTCGTCACCGTCGACGGGCTGAAGATGTCGAAGAACAAGATGTATTTCACGTCGGCGAAGGCGGAACGCGAGCTGGGGTATCGGGCGCGGCCTTATCGCGAGGGGCTCGCCGATGCGCTCGAATGGTTCCGGCAGGCGGGGTATCTGAAGCGGTGATCAAGGGATAAGTGAAGGGCTGAACAGCGGCCGTCAGCATTTTGTTACAAGTCCCGCGCCGGCGACGGGTCCAAGCCCGCGCGCAGCAGGTAAAATCGCGGGTCCTACCTGAGAAACCTCGCATGAATCTTCACGAACAGCTCGGCGCGCTGGAAATGGGCGTCGACCAGCTCATTCAGGCTGTCGTGGCCACGCAGGCCGAGAACACTCCCGAGACAAGCGCTGACGCCGCGGCATCGCCCGCGGCGGTGGAGCATGCCGCGCACGAAGCAGCGGCGCAAGCGGCAGCGGAACAGCCCGCGAGCACCGAAGCAAACGCAGAAACGCACGCCGAAGCGATCGATAAGCCGGCCGCCCCGCAATTCCAGCCGACGCTCGAAATCAACCGCCCCGCGCGCGACGAAATCACGATGACGATCGGCGACCAGACCGTCGCGCTACGCCCGGACCAGATCAGCCGGCTGATCGAGGAACTGTCGAACGCACGGGCGTCGATGACGCCGGAGCAGCCGCAAGGCATCCCGCCGGGCTGGCAATTCGTCTCGACGAAGAATCCGATGATGGCCGTGCAGAAGCAGTCGAACGGCGACCGCTTGCTGGTGATGCGCCACACCGGCCACGGCTGGGTGCCGTTCACGTTCTCGCCGGACATCGTGATCCAGATGTACATGATGCTGACGAACGCGTGATGAAACGCGCGTACATAACAAAAGCGGCCTGGAGCCGCTTTTTTTACGTCTGCCTTCTGCAACCGACGAGCGCATCGGCCATCGCCAGACTTCAGCGCTCCTGCACCGGCGCCTGCACGCGCGCCTTCCACTGCCCACCCTTGCCACGCCAGTAGCGCACCGCCGATGCGAACGTTGCGCCGACATAGAACAGCGCCACGAGCGGCAGAAACGGCGCCCACAGCGGTGAGCGCCGGTAGTAGACGAGCATCGGCGCATAGGCGCAGCACATTGCCGCCCACGCGATCCAGGCCGGCCAGCCGAGCGGCCCGAGGATCAACGCCGCGACCGGCGGCAACAGATAGATGATCGCCATGCCGACGAGCGTGCCCGCGAGCAGCAGCGGCGAGTAGCGCAGCTGCGTGAACGCGGTGCGCGCGATCATGTTCCAGATGTCGCGCCAGCTATCGTAGGAACGCAGCGACACGCTCTTCGCCGCCACATCGAGCCGGATCGGATGACGGCCGGTGCCACGATGCTTGATGCGCGCGGCAAGACTGCAATCGTCGATCAGCTCGGCGCGGATCGACTCGATGCCGCCCGCTTCCTCGAGCGCCGCGCGGCGTACCAGCATGCAGCCGCCCGCCGCGGCCGCGGTGCGGTTGCGTGGATTGTTGACCCACGCGAACGGATACAGCTTTGCGAAGAAGAACACGAAGGCCGGAATCAGCGCCTTTTCCCAGAACGAATCGCAGCGCAGCCGGACCATCAGCGAGACGAGGTCGCGCTTTTCGGCATCCGCGCGCGCGACGAGCTGCGTCAACGCCTCGGAGGGGTGGCCGATGTCGGCATCGGTCAGCAACAGGAATTCGGCCGGCAGATCGAGCGTGCGCACCGCTTCGATGCCCTGCGACTGCGCCCACACCTTGCCGGACCAGCCTGGGGGCAATGGCTTCGCGCTCAGCACGGTGAGGCGCTCCGAACATTGCAGCCGCAGCGCTGCGGCACGCGCGGCGTCGGCGGTGCCGTCGGTGCTGTGATCGTCGACGACGATCACGTGGAACGCGCCTGCATAGTCCTGCTCGAGCAGCGACGTAACCGCCTCGGCGATCACGTCGACTTCATTGCGCGCCGGTACGACGGCCGCGACGGCCGGCCATGCGTCGCGCGCCGCGATGGCCAGCGGCGCGGCGGGGCGCGCGCGCCAGAAGCCGCCACGCGCGAACAGCAGCACGCACCAGATCAGCAGGGAAACACACGAAAGAACGAACAGGACCGCCGCCATTAAGCATTACCCTCGATTGAGCGCGCCGCCATGCCGACGCGTCTGGATAGTCGCATTTTCAGGGTGCGCGCCGCCACCACGCACCAGTCGAACAGATTGAGGACCGGGCTCGCGCGGAACACATCGTAATCCGCGCGCTCGATGCGCTCGAGAAACCGAAGGCCTGCATGCACCGCGCCGCACAGCTCGATGCCGAGCCGCCCCGGCATGCGCAGCGCGAGCGGTGCGCCGCGGACCAGCGTGGCGCGCACGAACGCGATTTCATACGCCATCAGCGCGCGCCACGCATCGTCGACGACACCATCGGCAATCTGCGCCTCGGTCACGCCGAAGCGGCGCAAATCGGCTTGCGGCAGGTACACGTGCTGTCGTTGCCAGTCGGCGGCGACGTCGAGCCAGAAGCTGATCAGCTGCGATGCCGTGCAGATCGCGTCGGCGTCGGCAAGATTGTGCGGCGTCGCCGCGCCGACCAGATGCAGCAGCAGATGCCCGACCGGATGCGCCGAGCGGCGGCAATAGTCGACGAGCGCGGCGCGATCCGCATAGCGATTCGTATCGATGTCCTGCGCGCAGCCGTCGAGCAGATCGTAGAACGGCTCGAGCGGCAGCTCGTATTGCGCGATCACGCCAGCGAGCTTGCCGAACAACAGCGCATGCACGGGCGCGGCGCGCCGTTGCGCGATCGCGTCGAGCCCGGCGCGGAAATCGGCCAGCCGGGCATGCCGCTCGGCGGCGCTCCACTGGCCTTCGGCGGAGATATCGGCCGCAGTGCGCACGACCTGATAGATAATACCGACAGGCGCGCGTAGGGCCTTAGGCAGCAACACGCTCGCGATCGGAAAGTTTTCGTGCTGATCGACGTCCATCCAGCGAGCCTCGAAACCATTCTGTAATACAGCGCGATGTCCGCGCGGCAAGGATCGGTAGTTTAAGGGTTCCGCCGTGACGGTGCAGTGTGCGGTCATGGTCGGGCGCGTTACGAGGCAATCCCGCGCTGACTCCTTACATCTTTGTAACGCTCGCCGCCCCGGTCCTCCGCACGGCCCGGCGGCTGCGGCAAGCGGCCAACACACGGGCCGCAGCAAAAAGCAAAGTGGCCCCGATAGCGTTAGAATGCGCGTTTGGTTTTGCTGTACCGGCCGGTCGCCGGGGCTCAAGACGTCAACTAATCAAGATGAGCGCGGCGATAAAGTCAGTTTCACGACTTCTTCGAAACCCGCGTTAGTCGGAGTTCGCCAACTTATGCGAGTCATCCTTGCTCAGCCCCGCGGCTTTTGTGCGGGCGTTGTCCGCGCAATCGAAATCGTCGATCGTGCGTTACAGCAACACGGCGCGCCCGTGTATGTCCGCCACGAGATTGTCCATAACCGTCACGTGGTCGACAATCTGCGCCAGAAGGGCGCGCGTTTCGTCGAGGAACTCGATGAAGTGCCGCAAGGTGCCGTCGCGATATTCAGCGCGCATGGTGTTGCGCAGACCGTCGAACGTGATGCCGAAGCGCGCGGCCTCGACGTGCTCGACGCAACCTGCCCGCTCGTGACCAAGGTGCACGTACAGGGTCGTCAGTACGTGGCCGCCGGCCGCACGCTGATCCTGATCGGCCACGCCGGCCATCCAGAAGTGGAAGGCACGATCGGCCAGATCCCCGGCACGGTACTGCTCGTGCAGAGCGAGGCAGAAGTCGCGAAACTCGAGTTGCCGGTCGATGCGCCGCTCGCCTACGTGACGCAAACCACGTTGTCGGTCGACGACACGCGCGGCATCATCGACGCGCTGCTGCGCCGCTTTACCGACATGGTCGGTCCCGACACGCGCGACATCTGCTATGCAACGCAGAACCGCCAGGCCGCGGTGCGCGAATTGAGCAAAGAGGTCGATGTACTGCTGGTGGTCGGCGCGACCAACAGCTCGAACTCGAACCGGCTGCGCGAAATCGGCAGCGAGAGCGGCGTGGCGAGCTACCTCGTCGCCGACGGCTCCGAAGTGAAGCCGGAATGGTTCGCCAACGTGCACACGGTCGGCATCACGGCCGGCGCGTCGGCGCCCGAAGAAATGGTCGAAAACGTAATCGATGCGCTACGCGCATTGGGGCCCGTCGATGTCACGACGATGGCGGGCCGTGAAGAAAAAGTCGAATTCAAGTTGCCATCGAAACTGATGCAACCACTCGCTGCACGCGAAGTTTAAGGAGGACGCCTTGTCTATTCCGCTGCTACAGAAAGTCCGCGTCGGCGCATACATCATGCGCCAGCATCTCTCCGGCAACAAACGCTATCCGCTCGCCCTGATGCTGGAGCCGCTGTTTCGCTGCAATCTCGCCTGCAATGGCTGCGGCAAGATCGACTATCCGGATCCGATTCTGAACCAGCGTCTGTCGCTGGAAGAATGCCTGCAGGCCGTCGACGAATGCGGTGCGCCGGTCGTGTCGATCGCGGGTGGCGAGCCGCTGCTGCACAAGGAAATGCCGCAGATCGTCAAGGGCATCATGGCGCGCAAGAAGTTCGTGTACCTGTGCACGAACGCGCTGCTGATGGAAAAGAAGATGGACGACTACGAGCCGAATCCGTACTTCGTGTGGTCGGTTCATCTTGACGGCGACAAGGAAGCGCACGATCACTCGGTGTCGCAGGAAGGCGTGTACGAGAAGGCCGTGGCCGCGATCCGCGAAGCGAAGCGCCGCGGCTTCCGCGTCAACATCAACTGCACGCTGTTCAACGACGCGCAGCCGGAACGCGTGGCGAAGTTCTTCGACACGTTGGGCCCGATGGGCGTCGACGGCATCACGGTATCGCCGGGTTATGCGTATGAGCGCGCGCCGGATCAGCAGCACTTCCTGAACCGCGACAAGACCAAGCAGCTGTTCCGCGAAATCTTCAAGCGCGGCAACAACGGCAAGAACTGGTCGTTCAGCCAGTCGGCGATGTTCCTCGACTTCCTCGCGGGCAACCAGACCTACGAATGCACGCCGTGGGGCAACCCGGCGCGTACCGTGTTCGGCTGGCAAAAACCGTGCTATCTGGTCGGCGAAGGCTACGTGAAGACCTTCAAGGAACTGATGGAAACCACGGACTGGGACAAGTACGGCACCGGCAACTACGAGAAGTGCGCGGACTGCATGGTCCACTGCGGTTTCGAAGCGACGGCCGTGATGGACACGGTTGCGCATCCGCTGAAGGCGCTGAAGGTCAGCATGCGCGGCCCGAAAACCACGGGCGCGTTCGCGCAGGACATTCCGCTCGACAAGCAGCGTCCCGCCGAGTACGTGTTCTCGCGTCACGTCGAGATCAAGCTCGAAGAAATCACGCGCGCCGGCAAGGGCAAGAAGGTGGAGACCGCGACGGCCGCGCACTGAGGCGTTCGACAGGAGAGCGGCCGCGCGCCGCCCCTCTATTGCGCCTGATCGTTAGCGCAAGCAGCTCGAAAAAAAGCGCGGTGGCCAATCAAGGCCACCGCGCTTTTCTTTTACCGATTGAAACTTCTGTCGACCGACCCGCTTACGCGCCGCGCGCATTATGCGCGGTCAGGAATTTGATCAGCCCGTCGATGCCGCCTTTGGCGATCTGGTCGGCGAACTGCGTCTGATACACCTGGATCAGCCACGCGCCCATCATGTTGATGTCGTAGATCTTCCAGCCCGACGGCCCCTTGGTGAGCCGGTAGTCGATCGAGTCATCGCCGCCGTTGCTGATCACGTGCGATTGCACGACGATGTCGGTCGCGCCGCCTTGCACGCTGACCGGCGCAAACTGGAACTTCACGTCCTGGTCGCGCAGTTGCGACAGCGATGCGGCATAGGTACGCGTGAGCAGCAGCGTAAACTGCTCGTACAGTTGCTTCTGCTGCTCCGGCGTCGCGGTCGCCCACGGCTTGCCTACCGCGATACGTGTGGTGCGCTGAAAGTCGGTGGCGGGCAGGAAGTGCGTCTGGACGACCTCGGTGATCTTCGCCATGTCGCCGCCGCGCGCCTGCGGGTCAGCCTTCATTGCAGTCACCGTGCCCTGGACTGCACTTTTTACCACCGCGTCGGGTGCGCTCTGCGCAAACGCCGCCGTGGATACCACGGCCGCAGCCACAAAAGCAGTCAGATATCGTTTCATACGCTTGTCATGACTCGAAAGAAGTAGCGCCGACGGGCCGCAGCCCCGCGGCTAAAGAGAGGTACACCAGTATAGCGGGGATTACGTTCCCATCCGGACGAAGCCGTCAGGAGCCGTACTTGCTACCGAAGTCGGGCTTGCTTGCCCGGGCTCTGTATACTTATGCACCTTCGTCAAAAACAACACCCGTCATAAGGCCACGTCCGCCTACATGCTGAAGTCATCTATCGTCCGTCTCGTCGCGTATTCGGTGCGTCATCCGCTGAGGATCATCGCGCTGTCGATCGTGCTCGCTGTCCTGAGCGGCATATACGTCGCGCATAACTTCAAGATCAACACGGACATCAGCCGTCTCATCGAGACCGACAAGCAATGGGCGGCAGTCCAGAACGCGCTCGACGCCGCCTTCCCCGACCGTGGCGACACCGTGCTGGTGGTGGTCGAGGCGCGCGCGCCCGAATTCGCCGACGCCGCCGCCAACGCGCTGACCGCCGCGCTCAGAGCCGATCCGAAGGAGTTCACGTCGGTCTCGCAGCCCGCCGGCGGCCCCTTCTTCGAACACAACGGCCTGCTGTTTCTGTCCACCGACGAGGTGATGTCCACCACCTCGCAACTCGTGCAGTCGCGCCCGCTCGTCAATCAACTTGCGCATGATCCGAGCCTGACCGGTCTCGCCGGCACGCTGACTACGACCCTGCTGCTGCCGCTGCAACTCGGCCAGGTCAAACTCCCTGACATGAGCCGGCTGCTTGCGCAAAGCGCGAACACGCTCGATCGCGTGCTGGCCGGCCAGCCCGCCGCGTTCTCGTGGCGCGCTCTCGTCGATAAAAGCGCCGCCACCGATCCGGCGCGTTCGTTTGTCGTCGTGCATCCGGTCGTCAACTACGACGCGCTGGAGCCGGGCGCGAGCGCGTCGAGGGCGATTCGCGCAACCGCGGTCTCGCTGCATCTCCAGCAGCGCTACGGTGCGACGGTCCGCCTGACCGGCGAGCAGCCACTCGCCGACGAGGAGTTCGCGTCAGTGCAGGACGGTGCGGTGCTGAACGGCATCGGCACTTTCATCGTCGTCCTGATCATTCTGTGGCTCGCGCTGCGCTCGGGCCGCATGATCGCGGCCGTGTTCATCACGCTGTTCGTCGGCCTCGCGATCACGGCCGCGCTAGGCCTGTTGATGGTCGGCGCGCTCAACATGATTTCGGTCGCGTTCATGGTGCTGTTCGTCGGGCTCGGCGTCGATTTCGGCGTGCAGTTCGGCGTCAAGTATCGCGAGGAGCGCAACCGCGACGACCGGCTGTCGGCCGCGCTGATGCACACCGCGCACAGCATCGGCGTGCCGCTCACGCTCGCGGCCGTGGCAGTCGCGCTGAGCTTCTTCTCGTTCCTGCCGACCGCTTATCGCGGCGTGTCGGAGCTTGGCCAGATCGCGGGCGTCGGCATGTTCGTCGCGTACTTCACCAACATGACCTTGCTGCCAGCGCTGCTGAAGCTCTTCAATCCGCCGGGCGAAGTCGCCTCGCCCGGTTTCAAGCAGCTCGAGCCCGTCGACGACTTCCTCGACCGCCATCGCAAGCCGGTGTTGATCGGCACGCTGCTCGTCGTGATCGGCGCGACACCGCTGCTCACGCACCTGCGTTTCGACTTCAATCCGCTGCATCTGAAGGACCCGCACACCGAGTCGATGGCAACGTTGCTGTCGCTGAAGGATTCGCCCGAAGCCGCGGTGAACAACGTGCAGGCGCTGGCGCCGTCGCTTGCCGACGCCGACGCGATGGCCGAGCGACTGCGCAAGCTGCCGGAAGTGGGCCGCGTCAACACGTTGAGCACCTTCGTGCCGGCCGACCAGCAGCAGAAGATGATGCTGATCGCGAGCGCCGCGCAGCTGCTGCTGCCGGCGCTGCAACAGCAGCCCGCGCCGCAAGCCACCGACGAGTTGCGCGTCGCCGCATTGAAGCGCGCGGCGAATCAGTTGTCGCTCGCGGCCGAGGACCATCCGGGCCCGGGCGCGGCGGACGCGCAGCACCTGTCCGCGACCTTGCAAAAGCTCGCCGCCGCCGACGCCGCCACGCGCGACCGCGCCGAAGTCGCGATGTCCGACACGCTGCGCATCGCCTTGAAGCAGCTTGAGAACCTTCTGCAGCCGACCGAAATAACCCAGCAGACCCTGCCGCCAGGCATCACCGCGATGTGGATCGGCAAGGGCGGTCATGCGCTCGTCGATATCGCGCCGAAGGTGCCGCCCGGCGTCGATCCAAACGACGACCAGATGCTCGCGCGCTTCGCGCACGCGGTGAAGAGGGCGGAGCCGGGCGCGATCGGCGGACCGATCTCGATCCTGCATTCGGCCGACACGATCATCAAGGCGTTCCTGCAGGCGGCAGTCTATGCGCTGCTGTCGATCGCCGTGCTGCTGTGGATCGCGCTGCGCCGTGTCGGCGACGTGCTGCGCACGCTGGTGCCGCTGCTGGTGTCCGCGATCGTCACGCTCGAACTGTGCGTGGTATTCGGCATGCCGCTGAACTTCGCGAACATCATCGCGCTGCCGCTGATGCTCGGCGTCGGCGTCGCGTTCAAGATCTACTTTGTGATGGCGTGGCGCCACGGCCAGACCGGCCTGTTGCAGTCGAGCCTCACGCATGCGGTGCTGTTCAGCGCCGCCACAACGGCCACCGCGTTTGGTAGCCTGTGGCTGTCGCACCATCCGGGCACGTCCAGCATGGGGAGGCTGCTCGTGCTTTCGCTGTTCTGCACGCTGATCGGAGCGGTGGTTTTCCAGCCGGTGCTGATGGGCAAGCCGCGTCAACGTCGCGGGAAGCAAAAAGGAATATAAGCATGAAGCTGCGTAACACCGCGCTGGCGCTCACCGCCGCGGGTCTCATTTCTGGCTGCGCGACCGCTCCGGATCGCAAGCCGGGCGATCCGTTCGAGCCGGTGAACCGGGTGATCTTCAATTTCAATGACGGAGTCGATCGCTATATCGCGGTGCCGGTCGCGAAGGGCTACCAGAAAGTGACGCCGCAGCCGCTGCGCACCGCCGTCAGCAATTTCTTCTCGAACCTCGGCGACCTCACCAACGCCGCAAACGCGCTGCTGCAACTGAAGATCACCGATGCGACCGAAGACATCATGCGCTTCGCGTTCAACTCGGTGTTTGGGATTGGCGGCCTGCTCGACTGGGCGACGCCGGCCGGCCTGCCCAAGCATCATCAGGACTTCGGTCTGACGCTCGGGCATTGGGGCATTCCGTCGGGTCCGTATCTGGTGCTGCCGCTGTTCGGGCCGAGCACGGTGCGCGACAGCATGGGGCTCGTCGTCGATGTGAAGTTCAATCCGCTGAACTATATCGAACCCGCGACCCGCAATCCGCTGTACGTGCTGCAGTTCGTGAGCACACGTTCGGATCTGCTCGGCGCGACCAGCCTTCTGGAGCAGGCTGCGCTCGACAAGTACTCGTTCGTTCGTGATGCCTTTTTGCAGCAGCGCCTCGCGCGGCTGCGCGGCACGAGCAATAACCCTCTGCCGCTGCCGAACTACGACGATCACGGCGATACGGGCCCGGCTGCTGCCCCAGCGGCAGGCGCGCCGGCGGGCGGCCTGCCGAATTACTCCGATCCGGGTGAGTCCTCGCCGGCGCCCAATGGGGCTTCCGGTGGAGCGACCAACGCGCCCAGCGGGGATCTGCCGAACTACACCGATCCGGGTGACAGTGGCGCGGGCGCTACGCCAGCCGTGCCTGCTGAGCCGGCGTCGGCCCCGCAATAGCGCTCCAGGGGATCTGGGCACGTCGATCCAGCGCTCCAAGGCACAGCGGGCGCCCTCGATGGATGCCCCGCGTGGAAGTACAGCCAAACGTCGCCCGACCAAGCCCGCGGGCAGCGCTGCAACCCGCTCAGTGCAGGCTCTCGACCTCGCTGCGCGCCGCGCCCCGATCTTCCTCGACCGCCGCGACTGGTGCCGTTTGCGGCACTGGCTTGGAGTTCGCGCGATAGTGAGCGAACTGCTCGTCCGCATAACGGATACGCGTGCGGCCATGTGGCACCGGATCGCCGTTTTCGTCGAGATTGACGAATACCATTTTCTCGACCGTCAGAATGCTCTTGCGTGTGATCTTGTTGCGCACTTCGCAGCGCAGCGTGATCGACGTGCGGCCAAAATGCGTGGCGGTCATGCCCAGTTCGATGATGTCGCCCTGGCGTGCCGAACTGACGAAGTTAATCTCTGACATGAACTTGGTCACGACCCGCTGATTGTCCAGCTGAGAGATCGCGTAGATCGCGGCTTCTTCGTCGATCCAGCGTAGCAGGCTGCCGCCGAACAATGTCCCGTTGGGATTCAGGTCTTCGGGCTTGACCCATTTTCTCGTGTGGAAATTCATTTGGTACTCCGTGTCTGAGGCTCCCGGGCGGGCGCGTCATGCGCCGGAACCTAAGGGTTAACACTAGCATTGTACCAAAAGTAGGGGTTTTCCCTAGTATTTCAAAATTGCATAATTAATCGTGCTGATAGTCTTGGGGGCCCACGATGGACCACCGCTAGTGGTCAACCGCTTCGGGCGATGGCTAGGAGGCCCGTCCATCACTGTCCCGGCAATTTTTAAGAAGTCGCTGATTGGTTCGGGCTCTGCCCGTACCTAAAGTTGGCATCCCCGACTACGGCGTAGGCAGACAATTTATGAATTCGGTTATTTGTGGCAACTTTGGAAGTGCATTTGCAGCAAACCTGGTCCTAGTGCAACGGTTGCCGAGTTGATTGGAGCAACAACGACACTCGAGGCGCTATCCGTCGCCGGCGCGCTAAGTGCGGCGTTCTACGTCGGTGCATGCATCGGTTCGCTGATCGTCGCGACCAAGGCTGCGATAACGTGCGGCACCAGCAGCGCGGCGGTCACTGCGCGAATTGCAGCGGGCCGCCTCGGATTGGTCGTTCCAGAGTCGATGCTGGCATTCATCCATCGCCATCCGGAAGTGCTGACAAAGGGGCCAGCGCGCCGGCACGACGCCTGTCTGGCGCTCCATCGAGCGGAATTGGTATGAATTGGATCGTCGATAAAGTGGCGCTTCTGCTCGCCGCTATCGCCTGTGCGGCGATCGCATGGGCGCTGATTCGCTACAGCGGCCAGTGGTTTCCGCTGCTACTGTTCATACTGGCGTTTGCGGGGCTTTACGCAGATAACCAGCGGCTGCGCAACCGCCTAAGGGACCTGGGCGAAGACTCGAGTCGCCGCTCCAGGGGTGAGTCACGCACACGCTAGCGACTTGCTGCCGGCCCCAGACGCAGTCGGGATGGCTAACCGCCATCCCCGTCGCTCAACTGCTGACGCCCGCGATCCGCAGCGCGCCGCCCTTCCCCAAAGCCTCCCGCGCCTCGACCAGCGTAGTCCGCGCGGCGCGCGCATCACCGGCGAGTCGCAGCAGCGCGCCGAGTTGCGACGGCTGCCGCAGCAATTCGCGCAGAATCGGCCCGAGGGCGGTGCTGCCGTCGTCGCGCAAACCAGCGGTCGCGGCCGGCGGCAGCGTGCGCCAGGCCGGATCGACGATCGCGCGACACACGGCGAACGGCAGACCGTGAGCGGCAGCGGTCGCGCCAGCGATGTGCGATTCCATATCCACCGCGAGCGCGCCGGTCGATTCGTGCAGCGCGCGTTTGTCTTCGGCGGTGATCAGCGGCGCGGCGACTGCCGCCATCGCGCCACGGCGCAGACGTCCCGCGAGCCCTTCGGCCGTCCTGACGTTGGTCACGGCGGCGGCAATCCGCTCCGCCCATTGCCGATCCGTGTCGATACGCCCGAACGGCCCGTGCACGGCATCCGCGACGATCAGCGCCCCCGGCTGCAGATCCGGCGCGAGCCCACCCGCCGTGCCGAAACTGACGATCCCCGCCGCGCCGCGAGCGACCGCCGCGTTCAGCGCGCGCTCGAGCAGATCGGCGCGCGCCGCGTACACGACTTCGACGCGCACGCTGCCGTCGCCGCGTGCGATGCGCGCCTCGAACGCCATGCCCGTCACGACGATCACCGGCAAGCTGCTATCGCCCGTCCCCATGGACGGCGTCATCGACACGGACATCCGTCACATCCCGACCGTGATGCGCGTGAGCCCATTGCGCTTCAGATGACGGAAGCGCGCGAGCGCCCACAGCGGGAAGAACTTCCGATAGCCGTGGTAGCGCAGATAAAACACGCGCGGAAAGCCGGTCGCGGTAAAGCGCGTTTCGTCCCACAGCCCATGCTCGCGCTGCTCACGCTGCAGATAGTCGATACCGCGCGCCACCGCCTCGTGATCGACCTCGCCCGCCGCCATCAGCCCGAGCAGCGCCCAGGCTGTCTGCGACGCGGTGCTCGGCGCACGCTCGTAGCCGCGATAGTCGAGCCTGTAGCTCTCGCCGCCCTCGCCCCAACCGCCGTCGTCGTTCTGGATCGACACGAGCCATTGCACCGCGCGCCGCATGCGCGGGTCGTCGTGTGGCATGCCGGCCGCGTTCAGCGAGCACAGCGCGGTCCATGTGCCGTAGATGTAGTTCAGGCCCCAGCGGCCGTACCAGCTGCCGTCCGACTCCTGCTCCTGCAGCATGTAGTCGAACGCGCGCCGCGCCGGCTCGCTGCTTTGCGGCAGCTCGCCGATCTGCGCGAACATCGACAGACAGCGGCCCGACACGTCCGCGGTCGGCGGATCGAGCAGCGCGCCGTGGTCCGAGAACGGAATGTTGTTCAGGTAGTACTGCGTGTTTTCCGGTTCGAACGCGCCCCAGCCGCCGTCGCTGCTTTGCATGCCGACCACCCATTCGCGCGCGCGGGCAATTGCTTCGCGATCGACATCGGATTGCGTGAGCGCCGCCGAGCGGTGCATCGCCATCGCGACCACCGCGGTATCGTCGACATCCGGGAAATGCGCGTTGTTGTACTGGAACGCCCAGCCGCCCGGCCGCACCTTGGGGCGGCGCGAAATCCAGTCGCCGCGCACGTCGAGAATCTGCAGCGGACGCAGCCACGCGAGCCCGCGTTCGGCCGCCTGTTCGGCGCGCGCTTCGCCGGTTTCGAGCAATGCGTGCGCGGCGAGCGACGTATCCCACACCGGCGACAGACACGGCTGGCAATAGGCTTCGTCGTCCTTCATGACGAGCAGCTTGTCGAGAGATTTGCGAGCGATCGCGCGATGCGGATGATCGGCCGGATAGCCGAGACCGTCGTACATCATCACCGAGTTGGCCATCGCCGGGAAAATCGCGCCGAGGCCGTCCTCGCCGTTCAGCCGTTCGTCGACGAACGCGACCGCCGCGCGGATCGCGCGCTCGCGGGTCGCCTTCGGCAACAGGCCATCGACCGCGCGCAGCACCGAATCGACACAACGGAACAGGCCGAACCAGCGCGCGTGCTGATGCGGTGCGCGCTCGTTCATGCCGGTGTTCACCGGCGCGCCGCGGAACAGCTCGTCGATGCGCACCTTGCGCGGATTACGCGCTAGCGGCCGCTTCGCGTTGAGCACCAGCAGCGGCACGATCACCGTGCGCGCCCAGTACGACACCTTCGACAGATGGAACGGGAACCACACCGGCAGCAGCATGATCTCGACCGGCATCATCGGCACCGCGCGCCACGACACCACGCCAAAGAGGGCGAGCAGGATTCGCGTGAACACGTTCACGTGTTCCGCGCCGCCGTGCGCGAGGATCGCGTCGCGCGCGCGCACCATGTGCTCGGCATCGACCGGGTCGCCGATCATCTTCAGCGCGAAGTACGCCTTCACGCTCGCGCTGATGTCGAGCGCGCCGTCGGTGAAGAGCGGCCAGCCGCCGTTCGGCAACTGGATGCGGCGCAGATAACGGGCGATCTTCTGTTCGAGTTCGAGGTTCGGCGTTTCGCCGAGATAGTGGACCAGCAACACGTATTCGGCCGGAATCGTCGCGTCGGCTTCGAGTTCGTAGACCCAATGGCCGTCCGGCTGCTGCGCGGCCAGGATCGCATCGGTCGCGCGCGTGATCGATGCGTCGAGCGCGCTCGCGCCCTGCACGGGCGCCGGCGTTGCGGTTGCCAATGCGTCCGCCACGGCGGGCGCGTTGGCAACCACGGCAGCTTCGGCCAGGTCCGGCGCCGCATCGGCGGCTTCGGGCAGCGCCGCGTCGAGCGGCTGGGTGTGAGATAAGTCGTTCATCTGCGTTCCATCGGTTGATTCAGCAGCGTATCCGCGGCCTTCTGGCCGGAGCGGATCGCGCCTTCGAGCATCGCGGGCAGGCCGGTGGCCGTCCAGTCGCCCGCGAGCAGCAAATTGTTCCAGCGAGTGCGCGTGCCCGCCCGCAATGTCTCCTGCGCGGGCAGCGCGGCAAACGTCGCGCGCGATTCGATCACCACCTGCCAGCGCGGCAGCGGCGCCGCCGGCAGATTGACCGCCTGCGCGACCTCGGCCCAGACGGTCGCCGCCAGCACGTCATGCGGCGTGTCGACGAGCCGCTCGGCGCCGTTGAGCGTCACCGACAGGCGCTCGTCGAACGCAAACAACCATTCGGCCGTTCCGTTCAGCAGTGCGGTGATCTGCGGCAGGCCGAACGGCGGCTCGACCGCGAAATGCACGTTGAGCGCGGCCGCGAAACGCGTCGGCGCGCGCAGGCCCGGCACGAGAGCCACCGCGGCTTCGGGCGGCAGCGCGAGAATCACCGCCTCGTTCGCGCCGAGCGCGATGCTCTCATCGTCGAAATGCAGCGCCTGCACACGGGCCGGGTCGGCCGCGAACGTGATGTCGCGCAGACGCGAACCGAGCCGGATGGTCGCGCCGCCATGTTGCAGCAGACGCAGCGCCGGATCGACGAACGCGCTGCCAAGACCATTACGCGCGACCAGCGGCCGGCACGCGAGCCCGCCCGCGAACAGCGTTTCGCGCACGAGCGCGCCGGTCAGTTCGGCCGAGGCGTCGCGCGGCTCCAGATTCAGCAGCACATGCAGCAGCGGCCGCAGCAGCCGTTCCCACAGCGGACCGTGACAGCGCATCGTCTGCGCGACGCTGCGGCCCGGTTTCGCAAACAGCAGCGGCACGAGCGACAGGTAATCGGTCGGGCCCGTGTTCGGCACGCGCGCGTGCGCATCGAAAATCCACCACGGCAAACTCCCCGGCGACAGACGCACGCTCCAGCGCGAACGCGTGGCCAGATCGACGAACGGATACTCGGGCTGCGTGGGGCCGACCAGTTCGTCGGCGGCGCCGATCGCGCGCACGTAGTTGAGCGTCGCGGCATTGGCCGACAACACGATGTGATTGCCGCTGTCGAGCGTCGCACCAAGCTTCGCGTCGTAGTACGAACGGCAGCGGCCGCCCGCGTGATCCTGCGCTTCGTGCAGCACGACCCGCGCGCCGCGCCGCTGCAGTTGCACGGCGGCGGCGAGCCCGGCCGCGCCCGCGCCGACCACGTGGACGAGCTTCGGCATCAGCTCAGAAAAGCGCGTAACGCGCGACGATCCACAGCAGGCGCAGCTTCGGCTTGCGGACCTTCGTGCGCGGAACGTCGAAGCCGCGCTCCAGCGCGCGCTCGAGCAGCACGCGATAGACGCCCGACATGATGCGCGGCGCGCGCACCTGAGCGCGCGGCTCGCGATCCATGATCGCGTCGGACTCGGCGAAGTGCTGCTTCGCGCGCTCGGCGAGCGTCGCGCAGACGCGCGGCAGCGTCGGATCGTCAGCGATCTGCCGCGGGTCCGTGGCCGCGATGCCTTCGCGCGCGAGCAGCTCGCGCGGTAGATAGCAGCGGTTGATGACGGCGTCTTCGTCGATATCGCGCAGGATGTTGGTGAGCTGCAGCGCGCGGCCGAGATGGTGCGCGAGCAGCCGGCCCGGCTCGTCACGCATCCCGAATATCCTCACCGACAGACGGCCGGCCGCGCTCGCGACGCGGTCGCAATAGAGGTCGAGCGTGGCGTCGTCGGGCGCGCAGATGTCGGCGGCGGCATCCATCGCCATGCCGTCGATCATTGCGTGAAAATCCTCGCGTTGCAGATGAAACGTGTGAATGTGCCGCGTCAGCGCGCGCAGCGACGCGCGCGGCTGGCCGGCGTAGCAAGCGTCGAGGTCGGCGCGCCATTGCTCCAGCCCGGCCGCGCGCTCGGCGCGCGGCAGGTCGCTGTCGGCGATGTCGTCGACGGCGCGGCAGAAGGCGTAGACCTGGTACATCGCATCGCGCTGCGCCGCCGGCAAGATGCGCATCGCAAGATAAAACGAGCTGCCGGACGTGGCGGCAGCGGCGTCGATTTCAGTATCGTCCACGACAAGATTGGAAACAGCCAAGACGATCTCCGCTGGAGGCGCCCGCTGAAAGGCGTTCAAAGAGGTTTTTATGCCGACCCGCAGGGCAGTGGGCCCGCGCGCGCGGACACGCGCGAAACATCCGGCTGGGCGGCCGGAAACGGCGAAAAGTATAGCAATCTTTGCCGGTGACCGCAGTTTCGCCGGTCAATAGGGGGACGGGAAGGAGGGCCGCCGGGGGCGGCGCGGCGGCCTCGACCGCGCCGCCCCCGCTAGCGAATCAGGCTCCCGCGAGCCGGAACGCGACCGCGCAGTTGCGGCCCTGACGCTTTGCGCTATAGAGCGCCGCGTCGGCCTCGTTGATCAGCACGTCGTAGGCGGGCACCCCGGCGCGCGCCGTCGCGCCGCCGAGGCTCGCCGTGACCGGCACGCTGGTGCCGATCAGCTCCACCGGCGTTTCCTCGATCACGCGACGGATCTTCTCCGCCACCAGCATCGCGTCGTCGAGCGGCGTGCACGGCAGCAGCAGCGCGAACTCTTCGCCGCCGAAGCGCCCGAACGTGTCCTGTGCGCGCACCACGCCGGCGACGCGCTGCGCCATCACACGCAGCACCGTATCGCCGACGCCATGACCGAACTGGTCGTTGATCTTCTTGAAGTGATCGAGGTCGAACAGCAACATCGACATCTCGCCGCCGTAGCGCTGCCAGCGCGTGAACTCGTCGCGCAGCCGCGTTTCGAAAAAGCGCCGGTTCGCGATGCCGGTCAGTCCGTCGCGATTCGCGTACTCCTGCAGCTTCGCAACTGCCTCCTCGCGTTCGCGCTGCACGATGCTCACATGCGTCACGTCGGAGATCGTCACGCACACGGCCACCACTTCACGACCGCGCATCAGCGGCATGAACGTGCAGTCCTGCTGCATGAAGTCGACCCCACCGGTGATCGGCCGGTCGTGATCGAACTTGAACAGATACGGGCGCTGCTCCCACGAGCTGAACGCAAAGCTGCCGAGCTGAAACACGCTCTCGATCTTGCGCGACAGCCACACGCGCGGCAGCTCCGGAAAGTTCTGGTAGATCGAGTGGCCGACCACCTGCTCCGCCGACAGGCCGCTATGGTCCTGCATGAAGCGATTCCACATCAGCACGTTCAGTTCACGGTCGAGCACGAAGATGCCAAAACCGACCCGCTCGACCACGAGGTCGCTCAACGATTCCACGGAGACGTTCATATACTGGACAGCAGCGCATCGAGCGCTTCGTTCATGTGACGGATTGATTCTTCGGCCATCAGCATCACCAGATGCGCGCGAAAACTCTGATGTTCGAGCGCGAAATTCACTTCGACGAGCAGCGCCACCTGCCATTGCAGCACGCCGGGCTGGAACACTTCGTCGAGCGTCAGCGTGTCGCCGAGCATGCCCGGCGCGGAAAACACCGGCGTGCGGCCGAGCTGGTCGAGTATCGACGACACGCACGCGCCGGACAGCAGGTTCGCGACGTCGAGCATCAGTTCGCGCTCGCCGACCTCCTCGTAGCTCGAACGCGCGTACGGGTCGCGGACGAGCGAACACAGCTGCGCGATGCTGTCGCTGCGACAGATCACCAGCACCTCGCCCTTGATGTCCGAGCGAAAGCCCTGGCGCACCGCGCTGACCGTGTCGTCGATATGGGTCATCTCGCGCAGCGTGCGCGCCGCGTCGCTCACCGCGACCATCCGCACGCGCGGCACCGACAGTTCGATGAACGAATCGAGCAGGCCCGCGAGCCGCGTCGCGGCCCGGCCCATCGCGAGATTGGCGATTTCCTGTAGCGCGTCGCGCTGGTCTTCGGTGAAGGCGGGCTCAGACATACAAGCCGTACTCCTTGAGGATGGGCAGGACCGCCTCCGGCGTCACCGGCTTGGCGATGAACGCGATCGCGCCGAGCTCGCGCACGCGCTGCTGGGCGAGCGGCTGCACGTCGGCGGAAACGACGATCACGAAGGTGTTGAGGTCCTCGTGCTGCAACGCTTCGAGGACCTGGTAGCCGGTCATGTCCGGCATCGTCAGGTCGAGGAACATCACCGATGCCTTGCCCTCGCGATACAGCGTGAGCGCCTCGTGCCCGTTCGTCGCGTAGGACACGTCGACTGCCCAGTCGGGCGGCAGTGCCTTCGTGAGCAACTTGCGGGCGAGCAGCGAATCGTCGGCGATCACAATGGGGAGCATGGCAACGGCGGGTCGGGCGGTTTGGGCGGGTCGGATAAAGGAATCGGCTGGTTCATCTGCGCGCTTTCCGCGCCTGGTTGTGTGCGTATTTCGTTCGTCACGACAGTGGAGGGTGGCACACCTTCGCGTGATGCCGACCGATGCGCGACCAGGTACAGTGGCGCCTGTCGAATTGCAATTGCCTTTGGCGAGAGGGGGTGCGAATGCAGCAGGACGCGTTTGGCGAACCTTGACGATCCGGCGCACAGAGGGGGCAACGGCCCTTTTATCGTGGCGAGGATTGTCGAAGTAAAGTCGCGCAAAAGCAACTCGCCAGAATCGCTGACGGTAACGATCTGTTTCTCTGCTAGGCGAATTTTAGAAATGGATCTATCGTCGGGGCGGACATTTTTTTATCTTTATCCTTTTGTGTACGTTTGCGCTTCCCGATTCGTCGCTGTTTTAAAGCCGCTCTTAAAGAACGGCCGGCACGGCGGATGCCCATCCCCCGCGCTTTGCGGCAAATTTTTCCGTGCTGCGTCTATGCTTGTTCTGAAGGCGGCATGGTGCCGGCAACGGCCCGATACGGGGCTGCCACATCCGAACGACTTTTCGCGTCAACGACAATGACATCAGACCGGGTCGACTCCGCGCGCGCGGGCCGTCTTTCGCGTCGTCCTGCCCGCGAGCAGGACGACGCGTCGTTTCCCACCGTGCCGGAACAGAATTTCCAGGTGCGTCGCATCACGCTGATCGCGCTGCTGGTCGCGGCGATCGTGCTGCCGTTCGTCTACGTCGCGGCGATGGCATTCGCCGATCTGCGCTCGCGCGAGGCCGACGCGACCGATCTGGCGCTGCGCACGGTGCGGGTCGCCGAAGAACACGCGTTGAAGGTGTTCGACATGAACGAGACGCTGAACTCGCGCATCGTCGATCTGACCGACGGCCTCGACGACGACGGCATTCGCGCGCGCGAACACACGATTCACGACAAGTTGCGCACGATGGGCGGCGGCTATCCGCAGGTAGCCTCGATGTCGATCTTCGGCCAGCAGGGCGCGCTGCTCGTGAGCAGCCGCCTGTATCCGTCGCCGGAAAATTCGATCGGCCAGCGCGACGATTTCGTCGGCATCCGCGACGGCAACGCGCTCGAACGCGTGTCGAAAGTGATGACGGGACATGTGAGCGGCGAGCAGGTGTTCAACATGGGCGTCGAGCGCCAGGCGCCCAATGGCTCGTTCGCGGGCGTCGTGTCGATCGCGCTGCGGCCCAGCTATTTCGACGCGTTCTATCGCGAGTTGCTCGGCAGCAGCGACGCTACGCCGATCATCATGAGCCTCGTGCGCACCGACGGCGCGGTGCTCGCGCATTACCCGCGCGGCCCACGCGAGCCGACCGCGCTCGCGTCCGATTCGCCGTTCGCCGAAGCGGTCAGGCAGGGGCAGCGCTCCGGCGTCGTGCGGATGCGCTCGAGCTTCGCCGGCGGCAACCTGATCGTCGCCTTCCGGCACGTCGGCTCGTATCCGGTCTACGTGCTGTGCGGCTATCGCACGTCGGCGATCTGGGCCGCCTGGTACAAGCACCTGAGCGTGCTGGTCCTGTCGATGTTCACGCCGTCGATCGCGCTGTGGTGCGTGATCTGGCTGTCGCTGCGCCGCCTCGGCGCCGAAGAGGAAGCGTGGCAGCGTTGGCAGGCCGAGGCATCGATGCGCCGCTCGATCGAATCCGCGTACCGCCAGTCGCGCAAGATGGAAGCGCTCGGCACGCTGGTCGGCAGCGTCGCGCACGACTTCAACAACCTGCTGATGATCCTGTCGGCCAACGTGCAGATCGTGCGACGGCGCGGCGTCGGCGGACTGGAGCGCGAACTGTCGGCGATGGAGCGCGCGCTGAAGAGCGGCCAGTCGCTGACGCGGCAACTGCTCGGCGTCGCGCGCAAGCAGCCGCTGCGCACCGAGACGCTGTCGCTCGAACGCTGGCTGCCGTCGTGCCGCGAACTGCTGCGCGCGTCGCTCGGCGCGAAGGTGTCGCTCGTGATCGATAGCGGCGTCGATACCTGGCCGGTGCGCGTCGACGTCGCCGAGCTCGAGCTCGCGCTGATCAACATCGCCGTCAATGCGCGCGATGCGATGGCCAACGGCGGGCGCTTCACGGTGCACGCGAGCAATGTCGTGTTCCGTCACGAGGACGGCTTTCCGCTGACCGGCGAGTTCGTGCAACTGTCGCTCGAGGACACCGGCGCCGGTATGGCGCCCGACGTGCTCGCGCGCGCGTTCGAGCCGCTTTTCACGACCAAGCCCAAAGGCATGGGCACGGGACTCGGGTTGCCGCACGTCTTCGCGTTCTGCGAGGGCTCGGGCGGGCTCGCGGCAATCGACAGCGCGATCGGCGCGGGCACCTCGGTGCGGCTCTATCTGCCGCGCGCGTCGACCGAGCCGCACACGGCCGGGCCTGCAGAAGCGCTAGCGACCGAAAGCGGCGTGCCACAGGGTCTGCGCGTGCTGCTCGTCGAGGACGACGAAGAAGTCGCCGCCGGCACCGAGGCGCTGCTGCAGATGATGGGTCATCAGGTCACCTGCGTGTTCAACGCCGACACGGGGCTGCGTGTACTCGACGACGCACGCGCGAAGCGCGCGAGCACCGGCGAGCCGCTGCCGTTCGACCTGGTGCTGTCGGACATCCACATGCCCGGCAAGATGAACGGCATCGATCTGGCCGAAGCGGTGCTCAGGTTCGACCCACAGCTGCCGGTCATCCTCGTCACCGGCTACGCGGAAGAGCTCGACCGCGCGCGGCACGCGAACGTGCGCGTGCTGTCCAAGCCGTTCGATATCGGACTGCTGGAGCAACTGCTCGAAACGATCCAGCACGACGCCGTGCAAACGAGCAACGATGCCGCCACGCATCCGGCCGATACCTGATGTCCGCGCCGTGCCGGCGTCATTTACCGGGCCTTGTAAAAAGCGCGGCGTTTACGCGCCGCGCTTTTTTGCATCGCGAGCCCGCGTCATACGTAGCACGCCGGGCAGCGCGGCGGTGCGGGGCATGAAGGTTGCTTGCCTTCAGACGGCAAGGGGACGACGCCGCGAGCGTCGCCCGTTCCAGCAGAACATGTCGGGAGACAACCATGCAACATACCGTGATTGGTTTATTCGACACTTACATGCAGGCCGAAACCGCCCGCGACACGCTCGTGCAAACCGGCTTTGCGCGCGAGAAGATCGAGTTGCAGGCGAACGCCGAACCTTCGGTGGGCTCGGCCACCAGCGAAGTCGCCAACGCGGGCGTGCTCGCGAATATCGAGCGCTTTCTCGCCAGCCTGTTCTCGACCGGGCCGCGCCCATCGGACACCGCGCGTTATGCCGAGGCGATGCGGCGCGGCGCGGTGCTCGTGTGCGTCCACGCGGCAAGCGAGTCGCATGCGGAGCTGGCGCGCAATACGCTCGTGCGGCTCGGCGCGACGGATATCGGCGACCGCCCGCCCGCGGCGGACACGCCGGCCGCCACCGACCGCGATCACTCGATACTCGATGAGCTGGGCATCGGCGCGGTGATGCCGGGAACGCCGCGCACGTCGAGCGTAACGACCGAGGCGGGTGCGACGCCCGGGATGCGCGACACCACTGCGACACCGGGGGCGGCGGGCGTAAATTCGAGCAGCGGCGCAGCGGGTGCGGCGGCCATGACCGAATCGACCGGAATCGCCGGCGCGACGGGCGCCACTTCGGCGACCGGTACGACCGCACCCGACACCATGCCCCCTCCCGCCACCCCGCGCCCTGATCCGCTGACCGCCATGCCGCCGGCGGACATCGGCGCCGCCGCCAAGCCGTTCGCGCCGCCGCCGATCAGCGAACGGCCGATGAGCGATCCGGTCAACGAACCCATCGTCGATCCGCTCGCCGGCGATGCGGGACGCAGCGCGATCGCCGCCGGCTCGGTACCAGGTTCGGGCGCGGTCATGCAGCCGTCCGACATCGTCCCCGAAGGCGGGCAGCCGGGCACCGGTCCCGGCGCGCAGATGCCGAACGAGTATCTGGAGTACGAAGAAGATTTCCGCGCGCACTACGACGAGCAGTACGCCGCCGCGAACGCGCGCTATGAAGACTATGTGCCGGCCTATCGCTACGGCGCGGAGATCGCTCGCGACGCGCGATTCCGCAATCGTCCGTGGGATGAGATCGAGCCCGAAGCACGCCGCCATTGGGAAACCACGTCGCCGGACAGCACGTGGGAGCGCTTCAAGCTCGCGGTGCGTCACGGCTGGGAGCGGGTGACCGGCCATCACCACGCGTAGGCGATGCGCCTGGCGACACGAGCGCGGCCGCCTTACGCGGCGCGCGCTGTGTTCGCGTTGCTTCGGCGGATGGTCAGGACGCGGTCAGCGGCGCTGAGGCTCGGCTACACCGCCCGGTGCCGCTTGATCCACGTGACGTAGCGGTCCATGAACGTCTGCAGGAACTTGCGCGTGCCGTCGTTGACGATCTCGCCTTTTTCGTTGATCACCGCTGGATCGTGCTTGATGAACACCTCGGGCTGCCCCATCGCCGCGACGTCGAGATAGGCGAGCACGTTGCGCAGATGCTGCTGAGCGAGCGCGCTACCGGTCGCACCGACCGAGGTGCCGATCACCGCGCCGGGCTTGTTGGCCCACGAGTTGGTGCCCCACGGCCGCGAGCCCCAGTCGAGCGCGTTTTTCAGCACGCCCGGTATCGAGCGGTTGTATTCGGGCGTCACGAACAGCAGACCGTCCGCGGCTTGCACGCGCTCCTTGAGCTTCTTGCCGGCTTCGGGATAGTCGGCGTCGTAGTCCTGGGAGTACAGCGGCAACGAGCCGATATCGATGTATTCGAAGGTGAAATCGGCTGGAGCGAGGGAAATCACCGCCTGAGCCAGCTGACGATTGAACGAATCCCGCCGCAGGCTGCCGACGACCACTGCAATGTGATAGGCCATGTTCGCTTCCTCAGGTAAGGCGCTCGACGCGCAGAGAGTACGAACTGTCCATCATAGGCAAAAGCCGCGCGAAACGCCCAGGCCCTGGCGGATTTGGCCAGGTCATAGCGGATCGGGAAGGATTCTTGCGACACCTGTCGGTGGATAACCTCGCGGCTCGAAAAGTTATCCACAGATTCGCTGAATAACCTTGTGGATAAGTGGAACTTTTGCCTTGCCAATCAAGCATGCCTTCGGGCCATGGCGATCTGAGGCAAATGGACACCATCGACATTCTGGAGGACCGGATCATGAGTCTCGACTACGCAGGAAAATCCCACGACGAAGCGGTCGCCGCGCGCAAGAAAGCGCGGCAGCGCGCGCAGGAGCCGGCGGGCGGCGAGATGGCCGTCGACGGCGTCGAAGCCGATGCCACGCATAGCTGCGGCGAGTTGTCGGAACGAGGCAAACAGGTGTGGCGCACGGGCGCCGGACTCGATGGCGGAGGGAAGGCGCCGAGCCGCTAGGACTCGCGGGTTGTCCGTCGGCCGTGGCTAGAAGGAGGGGCCGCTTGACGCCGCCGTATCCCCATGCAGGCCGAATGCTGAATACTGGAATACGAAAGGGCGCCCGTTGCCGGCGCCCTTTTCTCATGCTTCCTTGCTGCGTATTTCGACGTGTCGATCAGTTGCCAAAAAATACGTTGCAGTACGACGCCGGGCCGTTGCAGGTCGAAGCCGGAGCGTCGGCGTGAGCGACACCCGAAGCCGCTGCGAACAGCGCGGCCGAAGCGATCAGGGCGGAGAAAATGCGTTTCATGGTGTGCGTCCTCGTTTGTGTGTGGGTTGCGCGATCTGATGCGATCGATGGCGTGAAGAATAGCGAGCGAGCCCGCGTCCACAAACAGCGAAGATGAGAAGAGATTATTTTATAAATTGAAATAATCGCTATTGTGCGATTGCGTTGAATTGGCGGTCGACCGCGACGCGTTGATCGGCCAGTGCGGCGATCCAACAGCCTTGTCGCGCGCAGACTCGAAATATCATTTCTTGCAACAATTAATTTCCGTTGTCATAAGCGGCCGCGCCGCGCGACGAAGCTCCTCGGGCATCGATTGCCGAGGGGCATATGTTCAATACCGATTCGCTAGGGCAGGAACGTGAGGGAGAATGGCGCACGCATCCGCAAACCGTGCGAGGACGACCATCTGCTCATGAATCACGACGTTTCAGGACGACACGCGCAGCGCAGCGCGCGGCCGACAGCGCAGCGACGGAGCATGCCGTGACGCAGCCAGGCGCTCCCTCGCTGGACGATCCCATTTATCTCGCGCAATTGCGGCGTGACCTCGTGCGCTTCGCCCGTCTGCAATTGCGCGACGCCGCGGCCGCCGAGGACGCCGTGCAGGAAGCGCTGACCGCCGCGTGGACTCAGGCCACGCGTTTCGCCGCGCAGTCGGAGCACAAGACCTGGGTGTTCGGCATCCTGCGCCATAAGCTCGTCGACACGCTGCGCGCGCGCCAGCGCACGGTCAATCTGTCGGCGCTCGAAGCCGAACTCGACGGCGAGGCGCTGCTTGATCGCGAGCTCTTCAAGGACAACGGCCACTGGTCGCGCGAGACCAAACCGCGTCCGTGGCCGACACCCGAAACTGCATTGCGCCGGCAGCAATTCTGGACGCTGTTCGAGATGTGCCTCGAGCATTTGCCCGAGCACATTGGACGCGTGTTCATGATGCGGGAGTTTCTCGACCTCGACATCGCGGCGATCTGCGCGGAACTGCAGATCAACGCGAATCATTGCAGCGTGCTGATCTATCGCGCGCGGCTGCGGCTGCGCACATGCCTGAGCGAAAAAGGCCTATCCAGCGAGGATGCGAATGGGGAAATGTAAGGACATCACGCGGCTGCTATCCGATGCGCTCGACCGCTCCCTGTCGACTGGCGAATGGCTCGCGATCCGCCTGCATCTGCCGACCTGCAGCGGGTGCCGGAACTATCGCAAACAGATCCGCCTGCTGCGGGTCGCCGCGCATGTGGCGAGCGGAGTGGCGAACGTGGATGGAGAGGTGAGCGGCGACGAGTGATTTGCCGCTTTGCCACACCGCAGTTCAGCGCTCGCCGATCGGCACGTCGCGATAGCGTTCGAAAAAGCGAGCATGCGATGCTTCATCGATGCCGATAGGATGCGCATCGGCACGCGCCGGATGTTTGGCGAGTTGCGCGCGGGTGCGAATCGGCCGATGCGCGAAATTGCCGCCGCAATTCGGACACACGTTGCGCAGCCTCGTCAGCGCGCAGACCTCGCAGAACGTGCATTCGTAGGTGCAGATCATTGCGTCGGGCGCGTTCGGCGGAAGTGACTTGCCGCAGCCTTCGCAGGTTGGTCGCAATTCGAGCATGACGGTGGCTCCTGTTGTTGATGACGCGAGGCGCGGCTTGCTGCCTGGCGTCGCGTGAGGTTCTGCGCGCGTGTTCCGCTGTGCGCGCGTCAACCCGCTGCCCAAATGGGTGAGGCTGTCGCGCGCGCCGTGCTCACGTCAACGCGCTCCACAGCACGAGCGTCAACGCGAGACCGACGACCGATACGATCGTCTGCAAGACCGACCACACCAGCACAGTCTGCTTAAGCTGGAGTCCGAAATATTCGCGGACCATCCAGAAGCCGGCGTCGTTCACATGGCAGAAGAACACCGAGCCGGCGCCGATCGCGAGCGCCATCAGCGAATTGTGCGTCGCCCCGAGCCGGTCGCCTGACGCAGCGCGACGGCGATCAACCAGGCGAGCAAGATCAGCGGCATATGCGCCCCGACCGCGATCTTGCCGATCGTCGTGCTGATGCCAGCGACGACGAGCGCCTGTTTCAGGCCGCCGCCCGCGCCGATCGTCAGCAACAGCGCGGCGATCGGCGGCAGGCTTTTGCGCAGAATGCCGCCGACGCGCTCGCGCGGCATGCCGCGCGACCAGCCGAGCGCGACACCGCGAACAGCACGGTGAGGCCCAGCGCGATCAGCGGACCCGGATGCGGCGGCAGCAGCGCATGCAGCGTCGCCATACCGGCGAGCGCGGGAATCGCGATGCGCAGAATCGGCTGCTGCGCGCGACGCGCCATGACGAAGATGATCGGCACCATCATCACGAGGCCGACTTCGAAGAACAGCGGCAGGCCGATGAGCAGCGCGACGACGGCCATCATCCACGGCAGCGTGCGCGGGGTCGAGTGCGCGAGGATCGTCGACACGAGCCGGTCGGCGGCGCCCGATTCGGCCATCAACGCACCGAGCATCGCGCCCAGCGCAATGATGATGCCGACGTCGCCGAGCAACGCGCCGGCGCCTTTGCTGAACGCGCTCGCGACTGCTTCGAGCGGCAGGCCGGCCGTGAAGCCCGCCGCGAAGGTGCCGACTAGGATCGACAGGAACGGCGCGAGCTTCAGCACGCTGATGAAGATGATGATCAGTGCTAGTCCAAGCGCACGACAGGATCAGTTGGGTGTCGTGGGCGGCCCACGGCGTCAGTGTTGTCGTTACAGGCACGGCGGCTTTTTTCCTCTCTTCGCTTGCAGTCGATCGATGCAGCCGCGAGCTGGTGGTCGCGGGCGCTTGTTTTGCCGGTCGATTCTAGCGGGAGGGGATAGGTTGGGCTTTGGGCAATGCTTCGCTACTGCCGCATGATTTGCTTATGCGAATTTATCGGTTCGTCCAGGCCCGCAGACGAATTATCGTCGGAGCCAATCGGACCATCTTTTGGCGTCCGTTAAATTCTTTTTCGACGAGTATTCTCATGTCCCGTGATCCGCTGCTGACGCGCCGTACGTTACTGGCCGGCGTAGGCGCAACGCTGGCCGCCGCCGCGTTGCCGGTCTTCTCCGCCGCCGCATTTGCCGCCGACGTACATGCAAAAGAACTTCGCATCGGATATCAGAAAGCCGCAAGCACCCTGGTATTGCTGAAGGCGCACGGCACGCTCGAAAAGCGGCTCGCGCCACTTGGCATCACGGTCAAATGGACCGAGTTTCCGGCCGGGCCGCAATTGCTGGAAGGGCTGAACGTCGGCGCGATCGATTTCGGCTATGTGGGCGAAGCGCCGCCCGTGTTCGCGCAGGCCGCGGGTGCCAATTTCGTCTACACGGCGTATGAAATTCCAACGCCGCACGCCGAAGGCATCCTCGTGCATCCGGACGCGCCAATCAAAACCTTGGCCGATCTGAAGGGAAAGAAGATTGCGCTGAACAAGGGCTCGGATGTGCACTGGTTTCTCGTCGCCGCGTTGCAGAAGAACGGCGTGAAGTTCAGCGAGATCCAACCCGTGTATCTGCCGCCCGCCGATGCACGTGCGGCCTTCGAGCGCGGTGCGGTCGATGCGTGGGCGATCTGGGATCCGTTCCTCGAAGCCGCCAGGCGGCAAACGAACGCGCGGCTGCTCGCCGATGCCGAGGGTATCGTGAGTCACCACCAGTTCTTTCTCAGCGCGCGGCCCTTCGCGCAACAGAACGGCGACGTCCTTGCGATCGTGCTCGATGAAGTGGGCAAGGAAGGGGAGTGGGTGCGCGGCCATTACAGCGAGGCCGCCGCCCAACTCGCGCCGATTCAAGGGCTCGACGCGAGCGTGATCGAATCAGGCTTGCGGCATTACGCGCATATCTACAAGCCCGTCGACGCGAACGTGCTTGCAGAACAACAGCGCATCGCGGATACGTTCACCGGACTGCATCTGATTCCGACGAAGATCGTGACCAAGGATGCCGCGCTGTCCGGCAAAGCCTAGCGCAGCAGTTCGAGTCCGCATTGCCCACATCGTTTTACTTCGACGGTCGCGCGATCAGGCGAAAAGCGCGGCGACATTTTCCGGCGGGCGGCCGATGACAGCCCGTCCGTTTCTGACGACGATCGGTCGTTGCAACAGAATCGAATGCTTCGCCAATGCGTCATAGAGCTGGGCATCCGTCAGCGACGTGTCGGCAAGATTGAGCTCTTTATATTCGGCCTCGGTGTCGCGGATCATTTCGCGGACGGGACAGCCGAGTTGAGCATTGAGCTTCTCAAGCTCTGCGACGGTGAGTGGCTTCTTCAGATATTCGACGATTTCCGTCGCTTCGTTTGCGGAGTTGTAGGTGTTCGCGACGAGTTCGCAGGTGGTGCGAGATTTGGAGCAGCGCGGGTTGTGGTAGATGGTGATCATGGGCTGGATTCGGGGCTTACGCCGTTGAAGGCTGTGACGGTTAGAAGGGTTCGGGAATTTTAACGGGTGACTTGATGACGTGGCGCGGGACGACTGCGCGGCATCCGCGTTGTTTGAACCATCGGCGAGGTGGGTCGGTTTATGCGCATAAACCGACGCTGCCTTCGAGGCGAGTAGGAACAGTAACGCTGGCACCCTGAGTTCTAGTCGCACCTGAGATTTGCTCGCGCGGGCGCGATTCAAACGACAACCTATATCCCCCGCTGATGAGGCGCCGGATGCACGTTTGCCCCTTGCCGCCATGTCTGGGGAGAATCGGCGTCGGACGAATTCATGACGAATGGTCCCTCCGGGCCAATTGGCACGCGAACTTTATGCGCATAAAGTCTGGCACCTCTCACCTCTTTGGTCGCTCAGATGCGTGCGCTCCTTTTCTCTGCACATCAGCCCGAGAATCGCGAACAGTCACCGACGACTGTGCACGCAGTGCGCGAGCACTCGTTACTTTCCCTTTGCCGCCGCCGGACAGCGATCAGCAACGCTTAAGCCCCAGTCCACGCTTGCTCTGATATCCCGCAAGACCCCGGGCACACGTCCGATGCCTCTTTATGCGCATAAACCCTTTGCCGAATGGCCAATTTCCGAACTGCGCTTACGCAAATCATTTGAAATCGCAATTCAACCAGGTAAAATCCATTTGCGTCTAAAAAGAGGAGGTGAAATTTGGCGGCAGAAATCATCGCGGTAACACAGCAGAAAGGCGGGGTCGGGAAGAGCACCATCGCGATGCATCTCGGCGCTGCATTTCACGAGAAAGGCAAACGCGTTCTCGTCGTCGACGCCGATGGCCAAAACACTCTGATTCACTGGGCCAGTGCTGCCTCCGACGGCGACATCGGTATTCCGTTCGCCGTCGTCAACCTGTCCGAAGCAGGCAGCCAGATCCATCGCGAGATCAAGAAGTTCGTGGCTGATTACGACATCATCGTCGTCGACTGCCCGCCCTCCATCACCGAAAAAGTCTCGGGCGTCGTTCTGCTCGCGGCGAGCGTCGCGGTAATCCCAACTTCCTCGTCCCCTGCCGATTACTGGTCGAGCATCGGCCTTGTCAAGCTGGTCCAGCAAGCGCAGGTCATGAACGAAGACCTGCGAGCCGTGTTCCTGCTCAACAAGACTGAAGAGAAACGGATGCTGACGCGCGAACTGAAGCGCGCGCTCGAAGAACTCGGCTTCCCTCTCCTCAAAACCCAGATTCCCACGCGCGAAGCCTACAAGCAGGCAATGGCGTTAGGGCAAACGGTGCTTCAGATGAACGACCGCGGCGCGAAGCTCGCCGCGCTCGAAGTACGGGCGTGCGCCAACGAGATCGCCGCCTTGCTCCCGTGAATTTATGCGCATAAAGGACCCTGAATGAAACCGTCCCAGTTCGCCAAAGGCTTTCAAGCACGTCCTGACACGACCAGCAGCGAAAAGCGCACCGCGCTCGACCGGCTGAATGCGATCGACGGCCTGGTCGGAAACGAGGCGAAAACTCCCGTGATCGCCGGGCGGCCGATTCCGGCCGTCTTGCCGTCGCGTCTGCAGGACGCGGAGATTCCTGATCCGGATAACGAATCGGCGGCCTACCGCGCCTGGAGGCTCGAACACGGCTATCGTCCCGGCCAGATCATCGAACTGGCGCTCAAGACGATCAAGCCGAGCCCGTTCAATCCACGGTACTTCTATGTGAAGTCGTCGATTGCGGAGCTTGCCGTCAATCTGGCGAAGCAGGGGCAGCAGCAGGCGATTCACGTCATTCCCGACTATGACAACCCTGGCACCTACTTCGTCAGCGACGGCGGCAGACGGGTGCGTGCGCTGAAAGAAGCGAACAAGGAGTCGGTGAAAGCGCTCGTCATCGATCTGCCGATCGGCATCCAGAGCTACAAGCTCGGTTACGACCTCAACGTGCAGCGCGACTCGCAGACGGTGTTCGACAACGCGGTCGTGTGGCGACGCTTTCTCGACGAGCGGCATTTCCAGAGCCAGAAGGAACTGGCCGAACATCTCGGCCTCGACGAATCGACGGTCGCAGTCGCGCTGTCCATCGCCAAACTCCCGGAAACCGTGATGCAGGAGATGGTCGCGCGCCCTGACCGCTTCGGCTCGAACATGGCGTATCAGGTGGGCCGCTACCACACGGCTCGCGGCGCGGAGGCGACACTGCGACTGATCAACCGGATCCTTTCCGACGATCTGAGCACACGCCAGGTCGCCGACATCGTCAAAGGCCGAGCGACCTCGCAGGAAAGCGTCAAACCGGCGGGCCGGCAGCGCTACGCGCAACGTCTGGAAATCAAGCTTGGTGGTGTGTCGGTCGGCGATCTGAAGTCGTATGGGGACGACCGGCTCGAGTTGCGCCTGAAAGGCCTCACGCGTGAAAAGCGCGACGACATCCTGCGGCAGATCGAGAAGATGCTGAAGTAAGACGTGAGGGCGGTGCGCATGCACCGCCGCCTGGATTTCAAAGGCAGTTATCGACCCATCACGCCGCGCGCGACTGGCTCAGCGTAAAGGCGAGCAGGTCGCCGTCGGTCGGTTCGCCCCAGGTCCTGCGCGCGAGCCAGTCGAAGAACGCCGTTTCGACGATCTTCGAGTCGAGCCCGCGACGCCGCCAGTCGTCGCGCATGTGCGTGCCGAGCCCCGGCAATTCATCTTCCTCGAACGACTGTCGCGCGATATCGCGCTCCGACTCGCCCTGTTCGTTGTACAACTCGTAGGCCTGCTTGCGACGGTAAGCCGAGTATTCACCGAGCAGACGCGCCTTCAGATCGTCGGCCGGCGACGCCGCGGCCTTGCTGGTGCCGCCACCCGCGGGCAGCGCCTCGACCGGCGGCGCATAGCCTTTCTTCAACGCATCCTTGAACAGCGCCGGCGCACTGCGCACCGGCGGCAGTGACGTGCTGCGCATACGCTGCTCGGTCATCTGCAGCGCCGCGCGGATCCGGTTCTCCTCGCTGTCCGCATAAAGCGTCTGCGCCTCCTTGAGCGGAATGCCGATCTTCACCATCCGGTCGACCAGCGTGCTGTCGAACACGTTCGGATGTTCGTCGAGCGCGAGCATCGGCTGCTTGCGCTCGGTCACGCGGAACTGGATTTCAGCGACGCGCCGACCCTCGCGATGCTCAATCAGCTCGACAAAAATGTTCGTGACCGCGTTGACCTCCGCGATGGCCGGGCGCAGGTAGTCGCGCTTGAAATACTTGTACTCGCGCTTCGCCTCGTCGCCGGCTTCAGTGTCCGGCGTGCCCGACAGAATCGGCCGCCACCATTCCCAGGTCTCGCGCATCGTCAGGTGGCTGGGGTTGGTCAGGTAGCGCACGCAGATCTCGTAGAGTGCGAGGCCCGCGCTGCTGCGCAGCTGGCTCTGGAACTGCAGACTCAGCCGCGCATACTGAACCGGATCGAGCAGTTTCTTCTTGATCTTCGGCGCAAACGAAAACTCGACCCAGACGCGACGCGTGGTCGGATCTTCGAGAATTTCCGCGTCCGCGATCAGCGTCGAAATACCCCATTTGCGGCCAGGCTTCTGACTCGACGTGCCGGTGCTCCACTCGACCTGCACCGACACCATGCGGCGCAGATGCTCCTTGACGAGCGCGGTGTCATTGGAATCGAACGCGGAATTGGCGACGATGTCGGACAGCAGCGCCCGATAGGTGTCGCCCGATTCATCCGCTTGCTGGGCCACCGCGAGTAACACGTTAAATAGCTTGCGCGTGAGCAGCGTGATCTTGCCGCTCTTAGGCTGGATCGCGATCGCCTCGACGGCTTTGCGCAGCTCAGCCGAGCTCGGGCTGACAACATCGGTCTTTTTCGCGCGCTTCGTGGCCATGCGTCGAGGTGAGGAGGGGATTTCGCGAGAGCATACCGGCTGTGGTGATACGCGTCTATAGCGTCCATCTCACCATTGCCGGTGAAGCGAGTTTACGAAGCGCAACTCACCTCGACCAACTCCCGAAAACCCTCACCTCGTGTGCGTACCGCCAGGATCGGGCTCTCCTTGCCGGTCGCGGCGTTTGCGAATCGGGCTCGTTTCGCCGCGTGCGGCAACGGGGAGCATTTGATCCCGAATCTTCTCACCTCAAAAATTTTCGCGGATTTTTTCGAGACCCTCCTGCAAACGGATGGTGTCCGGGGCGGGTGATGACTTCGTCGTGCGGCCTCGCGATCGTTTCGTCGATCGTCGCGTGCTGCCGGCCGACGCACAGTCCCGGATCGATAGATGGAATGCCCGCACGGTATTGGGACCGCAACGCGGCGCGGGCCAGCGACGGGCGCCCCGTCAGCCCTGTTGTCGGTGCATCAAGCTTCCTGTCGTCGGGCGCGCCATTCGACCTGCTTGGTGACTCCGCTGACGAGTCAGCCCTCACTACCGAGAACCTTCCGGCGTTAACCACCTGTTTCCACCTGTTTCGACTTCGAGCTTCGTCCGAAGCTGCCGAAAAAGGGCAGATCCAAGCACAGGCAAATCCTCACCGCTCCGATGCTCCCGAAAAACCTCACCGTAGCACCGCGGAACGGCACAACACGATACGCGCTCATGCCACGCCGGTACCGCATTTCCCCAATACAACCTCCTGAAAAATCTCACCTTTGACGTTTACGGAGGCCCCGGCGCCCCCTTCCAAAGAACTCCTGAAAACTCTCACCTTTGCTGGAGGACAGGAAAAACATCAATTATTTCAGTGACTTGCGATAATCCCATCTCGCGCTCGAACCATCGGTGTTCCCGTAAAATCTCACCTTAAGCCAGTTTTTCGCACCGCAGCACTTTTCATTGCGTCCCCATGAATCTCCCGAAAAGACTCGCCTTTGCAATCAGAGACCAGGTATATCTACGCTCGCAAATTGCCATCCGCCGGGCATCTCCGGCCGATAGCCGGCGTTTCAGTCCCGAATCTCCTCACCTTAATGCGCAGAACGCTATCCAGACCTTCCCGAAAAGCCTCACCTTTGACGGAATCGCCGGCCAAATCAGCTCGCGGATCTAGCTGATCAGCCAGTTCCCCGAATCCCCTCACCTTTCCAATCGCCAGCGGTTCCCGCCGAACCAGTCTTTCGGGCAATCGATGCGTCGAAATCCATCTTGACTCCCGTAAAACCTCACCTCAGCACTATGGATGCTCAAAAAGAGAGCAAAACTGGACCCCGCGCCCCGAAAAATCTCACCTTCGTTTTCCGTTTTCTCCCGCCACGGCTCACCAAAGCGGTTAACCACCCCAAAAAACCGGCAAAAAACCACGCTCGCGAGCCTCCCGAAAGCCCTCACCTTGCTGCAGACCAAACCGAACAGACGCTTTGAGGGGTGTCGGGCGCTTCGCGGCTGCGAAGTCCCGCAAAACCTCACCTTTGCCCAAACCCCACGTATACGGCGCTTCCTGAACCCGCTCACGTTCCGTCCCGCAGCCGCTCACCGAGCTTCCCGAACCCCATCACTCGAGTTTCCCGCAGACCCTCACCAAGTCTCCCGCAAAGCTTCACCTTGCTGGCCTGAAAACCCCGCCAGATAAGGGTTTGCCGAGTCGTTAACGTCTTTAACAAGGGTTCAAAGGTGTTTATTTTTATTACTCTCAAGCCTTACACCCCGCGAGCCCCGTGAAACAGACGACCACCCCCCGCAACCATTGCCGATCAATCGTGAAACAGTGCGCGATCATGCGAAAATCAAACGAAATGCTTCTAATACAATGGCTTATTAGCTATTCTTCGTTTTGTTTCACGGAGAAAAACGGTAGGCGCGGGTTTACTATCGCCATTTGCACGCAAAAGCCCGTCGGTATACGCCAATCCGTTCGCCATCGATAAATCGGTAGCAAACACTACGTAAATTGTTATGATCCATCCAATTCGAGCCACATCGAGGTAGACATGAATCTGGATCAGGAGCGGCAAGCCATTCGCGACGAGCTTGAATCAATGCGTGCGCAGGGCGTGCGCCGCCAGGATCTGTCGCTGCATGCATGCAAACGGCTCTTTTTCGATCTCGGCATCCGGCCATCGATGGCGGCCGTGCGCGATCTCACGCAAACCGGCAGCGCGAGCGACATCCCGAAGGACATCGATCATTTCTGGGAGCGCATCCGCAGTGTGTCGCGGGTCAAGGTCGGAGCGGGCGCGATACCAAAGGCACTCGAAGATCGCGCCGGCGAACTGCTGGGCGCGCTATTCGAAGAAGCGGTCGTGCAGGCCAAAGCGTCGCTCGATGGCGAACGTGAAGAGATCCGCTCGCAGATCAGCGCCGCCGATCTACGCGTACGCGAGGCGGAAATTCGTCGGGATGCGGCCGACGACGCCATCAGGCGCAGCGAAGCGCGCGCCGAAGCCGCGTGGGAGCGGGTTCGCGCACTTGAAACCCAGTTATCGAGCGCGACTACGCACGGCAGCGTTCACCTCGAAGGCATGCAGGCAACCACGCGCCGGCTCGACCAGGAGAACGAGGCGCTGCGGCAACGGCTCGAAAACGAACAGACTGCCAATGCTGCGTTGCGCGACCGGATCGACGCGTTGCACGTCGAATTGCGGCAAAGCACGGAGCACTATGCACAGCAGATCAAGGATGCGGTCGCCGAAGCCGAGCGGCGCGTCAAGCCGATGCTGGTCGAACTCGACTCGCTGCGTAGCATGGCCGCGACGTATCAGTCTGGCGTGCGTGATGCGAGCCGCAAGGAATTCGAGTTCATTCAGCAGATTGCCGCCGCCAAGGCGCGCGCCGATCGGCTCGACGCGCAGCTGCGTGAGCAGTCGGACGAAGTCGACGCGCTGACGAAAGAAGTCGCCACCCTGCGTGGCCAGCAGGGCATCGATCCAGCCATCGCCGTACTGCTGTGCTCGCTGGTTACTGAGGGGCGGCTCACGAGCAAAGAGTTGAGCATGATCGGCACCGCGGCTGACGGCCACGTGACGCTGCCCGCGAGATGCCCGAAATGCGAGGAAGGTGAGCCGGAGCTGTCGCAGGTCGATCACCGTTTCGAACTGTTGTGCCCGGAATGCGAGCACTCTTCCGGCCTCGGCGAATCGAGGCTCGCGGCGGTGAACCAGTTTCTGTCGAACGATGGCGCCACCGCGCCGTCGTCCCGCTCCGTCCACGCGATGCGTTAACCGGAGGCGGCCAATCCAACGGGAAAAACGTCAAAGGTGAGGAAATTCGGGACCGCAACGGTGAGGTTCCTCAGGGTTCGCCGGCTCCCGTTTTCCTCGTCAAACGCCCGTCACGGCGGGGCTCGGCCAACGGCGCCGCAGCTGGATCCGGCTCCTCTGTCGCGGGCGAATCCTGCTGATCAATCCAGGTTTGCCACGCGCGATATAGCCGGTTCGCGGACACCGCCTGCACGAAGCCGAGCCATTGACCGACCTGTTCGGCCTCTACCCCGCTTTCGAAAAGGTCCGCCGCAAACGTGTTGCGCAAGGTCTGCGGACTCGCGCGCGATCGGCGCGACGTGGCAATCCCCGCTGCATCGACGAGCGCATCCACCGCGCGCAGCATCGTGGCCTTATGCATCGGCCTGCCCGACGGCGATGCGGGAAACACAAGCTTGCCGGCCAGCTGCGTCAGCCGGCGCTCGGCTAGCCAGGCGTCGAGAATCGCCGTTGCGAACGGCGCGAGTCGCGTGCGCCGCGTCAGCACTGGATTCGCGGACTCGATCGTGACCCACGGCGAGCCCTCTCTCACGCAACTAACCGTAAGCGCTCCCGCTTCGCCCGTCTTCAGTCCTGCGCCCAGAAACACCGCGATCAACGCGCGATCGCGTCGCTCTCTCCAGCGCTGCGAGGTCGACAACGCCGGCAACGGCGCGAACAGCCGCGCGATCAACGCAGTGCGTTCCGCATGCGTGAGAAACCCGGTCGGCTCGTTGTCGCGCGCATTGCGCCACGCGGCTTCCCCGTCCTGAGCGATGAAACGAGCCGGGTTGGTCGACGCCGATTCGATCTCGCGCACGTGATCGAGCACGCGCTCGATAAGCCGCAAATAGCGGATCCGCTGCGTTCTGCGAATCTCGAGGCTGGCGACGAATTCGGCGATCGCGGGTGTGTCGACCGTCGCGAGGCTTTGTTGCCGCGCGTCGAGCCAATCGAGAAACTGACCCCACTGCGCCTGATAGACCAACGCCGAAGAGCGACGGAAGTGCTGCTTCGCGAGCCACGCATCGAACGCGACCTGCGGGTCGCGACGCCAGTCTTCGCGTTGCTGATCGAACAGATCGGTAGAGGGCGCGGGACGGGGAACGGGGTCGGACAGATGAGGAGGTGACATGGGCAATCCTTCCGTTAGTTGCACCGTTTGGTCCGCGTATTGTAGGCGCTGACCGCTGCAAGGCCGACCGCGAGGAATAAAAGAGGATCCGAGCCATCCCGACGTGGTGCCGCCATTAGCCGCCCCACGCCCGGGCGCGCTTTAAGGGCGCATCGGCCGGCCGTGGCAGCGCCGCCCGGCGCTCCGCTTCCTCGTACGCATTGACGGCAAACGCAAAAACGGCCGGCAATGCGTTGGAGGTGCCGAAATCCACGCCGTCATCGGTTTCTGGATAAGGCAGATCGGACGGGCGCTGGAACAGTCCGAGCATCAGCGCGTCGTGCCGGCTGGCAAAACCGAGATCGGCCAGCGCCTCGGCTTCGATGGCATGGAGCAGACGCCACGTGAGCGGCACCTGCCTGACGATGTAGCGCGCGGCAATGCTGCGCACGATATGTTCGAGATCGCGCGCGGCGGTCTGGAAGCGCAGCGCGGCGAGAGTTTGATCGGTAGGGTCGGTTTTCAGGTTGTTCATTCTCGGCTCCAATCGACACCTGATACTGTACAAACATACAGTACCGGGCGCAACCTGGCCGAACGGCCTAACCGTGAATCACGACCAGCAGCGCTTTCGCCTCGCTCTTGCCGACGTTGCGGATCGCATGCGGAACATCCGCGACGTAGCGCGCGGTGTCCGCGACCTTGAGCCGCTTCGTCGCGCCGGCCGCCTCGATTTCGAGCGAGCCGTGCAGCACGGTCAGATGCTCGCGCGTGCCTGGCTCGTGCGCGTTCGACACGAGGGCCCCGCCTGGCTGCAGCGTCAACTCGTACCACTCGAACTTGCCGGCCAGCTCGATCGGTCCCCACACACGCAACTGGTATTTCGCTTCGTGACCGCTTAGCGTAGGAATATCGCGCGGTCCGGAAACGGCGATTGCCTCAGGCGACTTCGGCGGCGCAAACAGCGAATCGAGACTTACGCCGAGTGCATTGGTCAGCCGCCATGCAACCGCGATCGTCGGATTGGCCTTGTCGCGCTCGATTTCCGACAGCATCGATTTCGACACGCCGGCCGCGCGCGACAGATCGTCGAGCGTCATGCGCCGCTCGGCGCGCAGCCGTTGAATCTGTTCGCCGACGCGCGGCGGCGCCGCAATCCCCGCACTCGGCGGTAATGCCGCGCCGGCGGAGGTGGGCGCCGCATTGGACGCGGTGCGGCGTGTACCCGAACTTGCCATTTCCTGACCCATCGTTTAGAGTTGTTCGATATACCGGATTTTAGTTCGGAAAAACGAAAATATCCGATAAAGCTGACAACCGACTATAACAGGCTGCCCTTCCCGCGCGCATGCGAATGCGGGCGCCATCACTCTCAGGAGTCCCGTTCATGCGTGACCAATACCTTGCCCATTTGCGCGGCACCCTCGACCAGATCCGCGCCGACGGCTTCTACAAGAGCGAGCGCGTGATCGCGAGTCCGCAGTCGGCCGACGTGCGTCTTGCCGACGGCAGCGACGTGCTGAACTTCTGCGCAAACAACTATCTCGGTCTCGCCGACGACGCGCGGCTGATCGAAGCCGCCAAGCAAGGCCTCGACAGCGACGGCTTCGGGATGGCTTCGGTGCGCTTCATCTGCGGCACGCAAACCGTGCACAAGCAACTCGAAGCGGCGCTCGCCGCGTTCCTGCAAACCGACGACTGCATTCTCTACTCGAGCTGCTTCGACGCGAACGGCGGCCTGTTCGAAACGCTGCTCGACGAAAACGACGCGATCATCAGCGACGAGCTGAATCACGCGAGCATCATCGACGGTGTGCGGCTGTCCAAGGCGAAGCGTTTTCGCTACAGGAACAACGACCTCGGCGATCTCGAAGCGAGCCTGCAGGAAGCCGATGCGGCGGGCGCGCGCTTCAAACTGATCGCGACCGACGGCGTGTTCTCGATGGACGGCATCATCGCGAACCTCGCCGGCATCTGCGATCTGGCCGACAGGTACGGCGCATTGGTGATGGTCGACGACTCGCACGCGGTCGGCTTCATCGGTGAACACGGTCGCGGCACGCCCGAGCATTGCGGAGTGATGGCGCGCGTCGACATCATTACCGGCACGCTCGGCAAGGCGCTCGGCGGCGCATCGGGCGGCTACGTCGCGGCGCGCAAGGAAGTCGTCGAGCTGTTGCGGCAGCGCTCCCGCCCGTATCTGTTCTCGAACACGCTCACGCCGAGCATCGCGGCGGCGTCGCTGAAGGTACTCGAATTGCTCGCCAGCGATGAAGGGGCGCAGCTGCGCGCACGCGTGCGCGAAAACGGCGCGCATTTCCGCCGCGCGATGAGCGCGCTCGGCTTCACGCTCGTGCCGGGCGAACATCCGATCATTCCGGTGATGCTCGGCGACGCGCAACTCGCGGGAAAGATGGCCGATGCGCTGCTGAAGCAAGGCGTCTACGTGATCGGTTTTTCGTTCCCGGTGGTGCCGCGTGGCCGCGCGCGCATCCGCACGCAGATGAGCGCCGCGCACACGCCGGAGCAGATCGACCGCGCCGTCGAGGCGTTCGCGCGCGTCGGCCGCGAGCTCGGCGTCATCACCACGTGATCGCCGCGTGATTCGAATGGAGAAGCAGATGAAAGCATTGGCAAAACTCGAACGCGGACCGGGCCTCACGCTGACCGACGTGAAGAAGCCCGAAGTCGGTCATAACGACGTGATGATCCGCATCACGCGCACCGCGATTTGCGGCACCGACATTCATATCTGGAAGTGGGACGACTGGGCGCAGAAGACGATTCCGGTGCCGATGCACGTCGGCCATGAATACGTCGGCGAAATCGTCGAGATGGGGCAGGAAGTGCGCGGCTTTGCGATCGGCGATCGGGTGTCGGGCGAGGGACACATCACCTGCGGCTTCTGCCGCAACTGTCGCGCGGGCCGCCGGCATCTGTGCCGCAACACGATCGGCGTCGGCGTGAATCGCGAGGGCGCGTTCGCCGAATACCTGGTGATTCCGGCCTTCAACGCGTTCAAGATCCCGCCTGAAATCTCCGACGATCTCGCCGCGATCTTCGATCCGTTCGGCAACGCGACGCATACGGCGCTGTCGTTCAACCTCGTCGGCGAAGACGTGCTGATTACCGGCGCTGGGCCGATCGGCATCATGGCGGTCGCGATCGCCAGGCACGTCGGCGCGCGCAACGTCGTGATCACCGACGTCAACGACTATCGCCTCGAACTCGCGCGCAAGATGGGCGCGACGCGCGCGGTGAACGTGTCGCGCGAATCGTTGCGCGACGTGATGCACGATCTGCACATGACCGAGGGCTTCGACGTCGGACTCGAAATGTCGGGCGTGCCGAGCGCTTTTACGGGCATGCTCGAAGCGATGAACCACGGCGGCAAGATCGCGCTGCTCGGCATTCCACCCGCGCAAACCGCGATCGACTGGACCCAGGTGATCTTCAAAGGCCTTGAAATCAAGGGCATTTATGGGCGCGAGATGTTCGAGACCTGGTACAAGATGGTCGCGATGCTGCAAAGCGGCCTCGATCTGTCGCCGATCCTCACCCACCATTTCAAGGTCGACGACTATCAGGAAGCCTTCGCGACGATGCTCTCCGGCGAAAGCGGCAAGGTGATTCTCGACTGGACGACTGCCTGAGTCGGTGCTTCACCGTCTGAACGCTAACGCCCGCAGCGCGCTTACGCGCCTGCGGGCGTTTTCACGAACTCGGCCTGGATGCGCACGTGAATATCGTCGCCGACGGCCGGATACCAGGTAGATAGACCGAACTTCGCGCGGCTAAAATGACCGTCCGCGGAAAAGCCAAGCGTGTCCTTTTTCGTCAGCGGATCGGGCGCGAAACCGTTGAACGTGACGTCGAGCGTGACCGGCTGCGTGACGCCGCGGATCGTCAGATCGCCGCTCAGCGTGCCGCGCGCTTCGCCGGTGCGCTCGAAACGCGTGCTCGCGAAGCGGATCTGCGGATAGCGCGCGACGTCGAGCATGCTGTCGCTTTTCACCATCTTGTCGAGCAGCGGCACGTTCGTGTCGATGCTTGCGGCGTCGATCGCGACCGACGCCGTGCTGCGGTCGAGGCCGCCGTCGTTCCAGTCGAGCTCCCCCTGCTTGCGATCGAAACGCATCGTAAAGCGCGTGTATTTGAAGTGATCGATATCGAACGTGATGCTCGTATGGTCCTGATCGATGTCGTAGCGCCCGGGCGGCACGCGCGCCTCGTTTTGACTGACCGAATGCGTGAGCACCTGGATCGGCGTGCAGGCCACCGCGCCCAGCAGCGTTGCGCCGAGCAGCGCGCGTACCCACGCGGTGCGAACGGAGGATGGTTTCATCGAAGCGATTCTGGTTGAGCGGTGATCAAGCGACTCCATCACGATAGCAGCAAGCGCACCCACAGCGCCGAAGCTCGAAGAAAAACTTGACGAGGGAGAATGATCGTTCTACCTTTTCGTCCATGACACGCGAAACGATTCCGACCGATCCAAACGACGCGGCCCAGCCCGGCACGGCGCGCGAGCGGCTGCTCGATGCCGCCGAGGCGCTCATCTACGCCGGCGGCATCCATGCAACCGGCGTCGATGCGATCGTGCGGCAGTCCGGCACCGCGCGCAAAAGCTTTTACACGCATTTCGAGTCGAAAGATGCGCTAATCGCGGCCGCGCTCGAACGGCGCGACGAGCGCTGGATGAACTGGTTTATGGCCGGCGCGCAACGGCGCGGCAAGGGCGCGCGCAGACGCCTGCTCGGCATGTTCGACGTGCTGCGCGAGTGGTTCGCATCGGCGGATTTTCATGGCTGCGCGTTTCTGAACGCGGCCGGCGAAATCGAATCCGCGGACGATCCGATCCGCGTCGTCGCGCGCAGACACAAGGCACGGCTGCTCGGTTTCGTGCGTGCCGAATGCGTCGCGTTCGTAGCGGAAGCGCAAATCGATGCGCGTCGCGCGGCGCCGCTCGCGCGGCAATGGCTCGTGCTGCTCGACGGCGCGATCGCGGTGGCGCTCGTGAGCGGCGAAGCCGATGCGGCGCTCGACGCGCAGGCGGTTGGCAAGACCTTGCTCGATGCGGCAGCGAAACCCGCCGCAACCAAACGGCCGCCATCGCGGCGCACCATAACCTGACTGAGGAACCATCATGGCCGATACGATCGAAGCTCGCCCGCCGCTGCCGCCATTCACTCGCGATACCTCGATCCAGAAAGTGCGCGCCGCGGAAGATGCGTGGAACACGCGCGAACCCGAGCGCGTAACGCTCGCGTACACGACGGATAGCGTGTGGCGCAACCGCGCCGAATTCGTGCATGGCCGCGCGGAGATCGTCGGCTTTCTGCGCCGCAAGTGGGCGAAGGAGCTCGACTATCGGCTGATCAAGGAGCTGTGGGCGTTCACCGATAACCGCATCGCCGTGCGCTTCGCGTACGAATGGCACGACGATTCGAACAACTGGTTCCGCTCGTATGGCAACGAGAACTGGGAGTTCAACGAGCATGGTCTGATGGCGCATCGTCACGCAAGCATCAATGACCTGCCGATCCGCGAAGCCGACCGCTTGTATCGCTGGCCGCTCGGCCGGCGGCCCGACGATCACCCCAGCCTGTCCGATCTCGGTCTGTAGACGTTCCCACCACATTCATCGCCGGCGGCGCACCCGATGCGCGCCGCGAACTTCTTTACCGCTTGTTCATCACGGCGCCATCGGTTCTCCGTTATCGTGGCGGTTCCGGCTGCGGGGGCGCGTCGCGTGCCCGGCCGAGCGAGTCCTCGACATCGACCGCACGGCTTCAGGTACAGTGCGCGACGGGCGGCACGCGGATCGCCAGAACACCATGACACCGGCGCTCGACCGGTGACGGAGAAGAAATGCACTTCAGGCAGATGAATAAGAATATCCGGCGCGCCGCGGTGGCGCTTTTCGCCAGCTTCGCGGCGCTCTCCGCGGCGCACGCGGGCAACTGGTGTGACGGCGGTGTATGGGTCGACGCGATGCTCGGCTCGTATCACATCAACCCCGATCCCGATACGCACTTCGAGCAGTTCAATCCCGGGCTTGGTGTCGAATGCTGGCTGAACAACCAGTGGGCGCTGACGGCCGGCGGCTTTCGCAACTCGCTGCGTCGGCCGTCCTACTACGGCGGCGGCGTATGGGCGCCGGAGTTCGCGCATTGGGGCATCGTGCGGATCGCGGCGATCGGAGGGATCATCTCCGGCTATAACTATGGCAACTGGGGGCTTGGCAGCAATCACACGATCGGCCCGGTGGTCGCGCCAATCGTGATGCTCGAATACAAGCGCGTCGGCGCGAACTTCATCGTCATTCCGCCGATCCCATCGGACAATCTGCCCTTTACGATTGGTTTTCAGCTGAAGGTAAAGTTCTGACGGAGCTCTCAATTGGCAAAACAGTCGCGACCTACAGAAAAACACTGATTTTTGGCAAAACAGTCGCGACTTGCCCTGGTGAGCGGGAATGCGGCTATAAAACTTTAGTGCTTCGCGCGTGCCAGATTACTTCGTTCGCCGAATGACAGTTGAGACTTCCTTTCGCCATTCGAGGTCTTTGCCGCAACACTTGCTTCAGCAGCTCAACCTCAAGGCTCTAAACATTAAACCCGCCGTTGCGCTTCGACCTTGAAACCGCCCTGGGTTTAAGGGCGGGGTGCCCGTTGACTTGACTGACAGCCTTTGCAACAAGCGCTTGATGTGTTCCACGAGGAGCGCGGTTGTTTTCTGACCGTGACCTCCTAAAACTACTGCTCAGTGTACCCGTGAGATGGGCGGCCCCAGTTTAGATTCAGCACACCGTTCACAACTGATGAGGACCTCCTGGAATTGCTCACCGCACACGTGAGGGAAGATCCGGTTAGGGTTGCCGTTAGCGAGACCGGTTTGAATATATCTGTATGCGCGTCAGATGCTGCCAGCGTGTTTCCACTCCCGAGAGACGACAGAGCTACCGGTGTCAACTTCCCGCAGGTCTCGAATAATTACAGTCTGCGGGGTCGCCGACGTAATGGCCGCTGCACGCAACCGCTTGAGAATGTCGAACAGCAGGTCGCTCTTCGTATCGGCCGTTATCCTGGGGCTGCGGACGTAGCACGCTGTCACAATGCTCGCAAACGACGAGCGTAGGGAAGGTTTGCATGAGCATCTGGCAATCAGGACGGCCTGCCACTGCCGCCGGCCACCGTCCGCTGCTGTTGGACGTGGCCCATCTGAGCCGCGCGCGCGTCGAAGTACGACGTCGCATAGTCGATGAACGCCCGGACCTTCGCCGTCATCAGGCCCCTGTCGCGATATGCGAGCCTGAGTTCGGCGTCGCCGCTCATGAGCTCGAAGTCGGGCAGCAGCTGTACCAGCCGGCCATCGTCCAGCTCCTTGCCGACCATCGTAAGAGGCAACGCGCCGAGACCAGCACCGCTCATCACCAGTTCCTTGTTCAACGCGGCGTTGTTGCTCGACACGTCGTGTTCGAGTGGCACGGCGATCTGTTCGCCACCGCGCCGGAACCGCAGTTGTGGTTCGCTGATCGACGCAAGTATTGTGACGAAGCGGAATGCGGCGAGGTCGATAGGCCTTTGCGGTAGCTGGCGCCCCTGCAGATAGCTGGGCGAGCCCACCACGGCGAGGGGCAGGCGACACAACGCACGGGTGATCGTGAGCTCGCTCGTGAGCATGAACGGCAGCACGATGCCGAGATCGAAGGCTTCCTTGATCAGATCGACTGGCCGTTCCGCCAGCGTCAATTCGAGCTGCACGGCTGGGTAGCGGGCACGGAACCCGGCGATCAGTGGTGGCAACTCTATCAGCGCCGCGGTGGTGTGGGCGACGAGCCGCAGTACCCCCGCAGGCGCCCGTGCGCGCTCCCCGGTACCGGCCTCGAGCACGTCCAGTTCAGCAACCACGCGCGAGCAGCCGCCGTAAAACTCCTCCCCGGATTCAGTGAGTGCGAGGTGTCGGGTCGTGCGCTGAAAAAGACGCACACCGAGCCTGGTTTCGAGCCCCGTTATCGCACGCGAGACGACTGCCTTTGAGATGCCCAACGCATTCGCGGCGTGCGTGAAGCTTTGCATTTCGACGACGGTACAAAAGGTTCGCAGCGTTTCGAGGTGGTCCATAAGTGCTCGCAATTCAAGGTAAGTCCAAATGGTTATAACTATACCGTTCAGTATAGTGAAACCCACTGTTGCCGTCAACGCAAATAAACCGAGTGGTTTTGTTATGATAAGATTGTCAGTATTGATCGAAAACACCAGTCAAGTGCGTCGCCGCCGCCAGCGGTGTCGTTTGATCGGTCTCATAGACCGAAGGAGAACCGGAAATGAGGGTGAAAACGGAAGAAAAGCGGCAGGCGATTGTTGACGCCGCGTTTGAGGTGTTCAGTGAGGTGGGGTTCGAGCAGGCGTCGATGTCCGAGATTGCGGCACGGGCAGGTGGATCAAAAGCCACGCTGTACAGCTATTTCCAGTCGAAGGAAGAGATGTTCGCTGAGTTCATGAGCGTCGCCGCGCGACAGGAAATCAGGGCGGCGTTTGAGCTGCTCCAGACCTCGGTGCCGGTTCGCGACGCACTGGCGAGCTTCGGCAAGCACTATCTGGTTGCAGTGCTGAAACCGCAACTGCTCGCGGTGCGCCGTCTCGCGCATCACGAAGGCGGCCGGTCCAACGTCGGCGCCCTGTTTTATGAGCGCGGGCCGAAGCTCGGCTGGCAAACCGTGGCTGTCTTCCTGCAGCAATTGATTGACGCCGGGCAGTTGCGCAGCTGTAATGCGGCTATCGCGACCTCGCATCTGCGCACCCTGTATGAAGGTGAGTTGATGGAGCTGTGCCTGTTTGGCGTGCCGGCCGATACCAGCCCCCGCAACATCGCGAAGGTCGTCCAGAGAGCGGTCGACGTGTTCATGGCCGCATACGGGCCGACGGACGCCGCACAAACCAAGCACTGATTATCCGGCTACCGCCCGCATTGTCCGGGCGGCAGATCGACATCCAGGGCAAACCGGCGGTCAATCCTTATACAGCGCGCTGGCCACATAGCGGCGCCGCAGGTCGCCCAGCACCGCTGCAAGGATCGCACTCACCGGCAGCGCGAGCAGCACGCCAAAAAAGCCGAAAAGCTGGCCAAACGCAAGCAGAGCGAAGATCACCGCGAGCGGGTGCAGCCCAATGCGGTCGCCCACGAGTTTGGGAACAAGAAAAGAACTTTCGAGAACCTGTCCAACTCCGTACACGGCTGCGACTACGCCGATGCCGTACCAGACGCCAAACTGCAGAAGCGCGGCAAGCAGGGCAAGGGCGAGTCCCACGGCGAAACCCACGTAGGGGATGAACACCGCGAAGCCGGTGAAGAGTCCAATGGGCAGCGCGATGTCGAGGCCGGCCAGTGTCAACGCTATCGGGTAGAACACGGCGAGCACGCCCATCACGAGCAACTGGCCGCGCAGGTATTGCGACAGCATGTGGTCCATCTCGGTCACGAGTGCCCGGACCTTGCCGACCCAGCGCCGCGGCACAAAGCTTTCCATCCGCGCAAATATCTGGTGCCTGTCGTAAAGCTGATAGAAAAGGACGAGCGGCACCAGTATGACGTTGCTTACCACGGGAAACACGACGTTGCTGCCTGTGCGCACATAACGCAACGCCGCGAGTATGACGGTCTGGCCGTCGCCGATCGTGTCGCCCGTCAGCAGGTGGCGGACTCCGGGCAGATCGAGTGAGTAGCTGACACCCAGCAGTGCCAGCCTGGGTTGCAGCCACGCGTTCAGGTTCGCGATGAAGACGGGAAGGTTCTTCGCGAGCTCGGGTCCTTCCTTGTGCATCACGGCGAACGCAAGCAACGGCAGCAGGGTCAGGAGCAGTGCGAAGAGGAGCATCATCAGCAGGACGGCCACCGCGCGTGGCACACGCTGGCGCACCAGCCACTCGACGCCCGGCTGCAGCATGTACGCGATGAGTGCACCGAGCAGGAATGGCGTCAGAACCGGGCGCAAGATCCATAGAAGGATACCGAGGCCAGCCGCGATGGCGCCCCAGACGAGGGTCTGGCGCTGATAGGAAGTCAGGATCATGGTCGGGAGTCGTATTCAGGTGACCCGCACGTGACAGGCAAAAAAGCGGCGGGGTATCGAGGGGGCATCAGTCGTCGTCATTCAGCATCGGCGAAAGCGGGGCGCGCGCGCCCCGCGTTGGCCTTCAATGTGCCTGTGACGTATCCGCGACACGGGTCGGTTTGGGCGCAAGCCAGATCGCCAGTGCGCCGATGATGAAGCAGCATGCGATGTTAAAGAAAAGCTGGTTGGTGGCGAGCATCACCGCCTGCGACTCAACCATGTTGCTGATCTGCGCCTGCGCCTGATCTGCACTCCAGCCGGAACCGGTCAGCGAGGACATGAAGTGGCCGGCCTGATCGACGAGGCCCGACAACTCCGCGCGGTTGAACTTGGTCTTGTCCTCCCACAACGTGTTGACGACCGAGGTGGCAATCGCCCCGCTGAAGGTCCGGCAGAAGCTCATCAGGCCCGCCGCCGACGCCGTTTCGGGCTCGTCGACACTGCTCAGGCCGATGCTCGTCGTCGGCACGAAGAAGAACGGCAGGCCGATGCCTTGCAGCAGCAGCGGCAGTGCCACCTGCCAGAAGTCCATGTCCGAATTCGCATGGGTGCGGAACAGCGTCACCGAGCCGAGCAACATCACGCCGGCAAACACCAGCCAGCGTCCATCGAACTTGGTCGACAGTCTGGCTGCAAACGGTGCGGCGACCACCGCGAAGATGCCCGTTGTCGCCTGGGCGTAGCCGGCCCACGTGGCCGTGTAGCCCATATTGTTCTGCAGCCACAGGGGCGTGAGGACGGTGGCGCCGAAGTACGCGCCGAACGCCAGCGACATGGTGACCACACTCGCGGCAAAGCCGCGATGACGGAACACCCGCAGATCGACGATGGGATTTCGCTCGGTCAGCTCCCAGATGAGGAAGGCGAGGAAACCAATCACCGCAACGATCGCGAGAACGCGAATTTCCATCGAGCTGAACCAGTCCTTGTCCTTGCCATCATCGACCATGATCTGCAGCGCAGAGACCCAGATGATCAGCAGCACGAGCCCGACCGTGTCGATCCGCATCCGGATCTTCTCCGATTCGAAGCGCTTGAGCATCATCCATCCGGCGTATCCGCAGATCAGCGAGACCGGCACGTTGATGAAGAAGATGTAGGACCAGTGGTAGTCGTCGCAGATGATACCGCCCAGCACGGGGCCCATCACCGGCGCAATCAATGTCGTCATGCTCCACAGGCCAAGCGCCGCGGCGGCCTTCTCCTTCGGAAAGATGCGCAGCAGCAGGGTTTGCGAGAGCGGCATGAGCGGGCCGCCCGCGAGCCCCTGAAATACACGGTACAGGATCAGCGTGCCGAGCGAAGTCGCCATCCCGCACAGTGCCGAAAAGAGCCCGAACATCACCAGCGCCGTGATGAACACGCGCACCGTGCCGAAGCGGCTCGCGAGCCAGCCGGTCAGCGGCACGGTGATCGCCTCGGCTACCGCGTAGGAGGTGATCACGTACGTGCCCTGGCTCGTCGAGGAGCCGAGTGCACCGGAGATGGTCGACAGCGACACGTTCGCGATGGTGCTGTCCAGCACCGCGACAAAGTTGGCGGCGGCGATCATCACCGCCGCGAGAATTAGCATGGGGCCGGACAGCGGCGGCAATGCGATGTCATTGACCTGACGGGAAGACATGATGGCGCATCCTTAGTATGCGGACGCGTCGTTGCCGCCGCGTGTGTCGACCGTTGCTTCCATGGACAGGTTGATACCCAGCGGGTGCGCGCGAAGCTCGGCCGGATCGATCCTGACGCGCACCGGCAGGCGCTGCACGACCTTGATCCAGTTGCCGGTCGCGTTCTGCGCGGGGATCATCGCGAACGCGGAACCTGAACCGCCCGAGAAACCAACGACCTTGCCGTGATAGACGACCTTGCTGCCGTACAGGTCCGACTTCAGTTCCACCGGCTGACCGATGCGCACCTTGCCGAGTTGGGTTTCCTTGTAATTCGCATCGACGTAGACGGATTCGATCGGCACGACTTTCATCAGGGTGGTGCCGGTCTGAACGCGCTGACCCACCTGAACCTGGCGGCTCGCGACGACACCGTCGACCGGCGCGCGCAGCACGGTGCGTTCGAGATCGACGCGGGCCTGATCGCGCTTCGCGCGTGCGAGCAGGACTTCCGGATTGGTATCGACCGTCGTGTCCGCAATCAGCACCCTGTTCGCCTCGAGCGAGCCGACTGCGGCATCGCGGCTTGCCTTCGCCTGCGAGGCCGCAGCGCGGGCTGCGTCGAGCGCCGCCCTGCCGGCGGCAAACGCCGCGCGCGCGTGGCTCAGCTCTTCGCCCGATACGCTGCCGGTGCGGGCGAGCACTTCCCGACGCTGCAGGTCGATCGCCGCGCGGTCAAAGTCGGCCTGGGCCGACGCGATCTGCGCGGCCATGCGGGATTCGTCCGCTGCGCGCGCACTGACCTGCGCGGCCAGTTGCGTATCGGTGGCGACATAGCCGCGCACCTTGCGTTCGGCGCGGCCCAGATCGGCTTCGGCCTGCGCCAGCGCGATCTTTGCGTCGGTGTCGTCGACGACGGCCAGTACGTCGCCCTTGTGGACCTGCTGCGTATTCACGACCGGCACGCTTTTGACGATGCCGCTGACCGCCGGCGTGATCGATGCGACTTCGGCCGCGGTGTAGGCGTTGTCGGTCGACACGTAATGCGACGCGACGAAGTGCCAGTAGCTCGCGTACCCGAGACCGGCGACGAGAATGGCGCCGCCGAGCAGCGCGAACAGCTTCTTGCGGTTCGATGGGGGAGCGCCGGCCGCAGCGCCGGTATCGACGGGAGCAGCGGGAGCAGCGGAAGCGGGCGAGTCCGGCATCAGCGACTCGCTGGTTTTGACGAATTGGGTTTCAGACATGATCGGAGTCCTTGAAATCAGCTTTGCTTGTTGGGATGGGTTGCGTCGGTCGCGGCCGGCGTGCTGGCCTGAAAGCCGCCGCCGAGCGCGCGCACGAGCGCGACATCGAGCGAGAAGGTGCGCGACTGGATATCGGCGAGCTGGCGCTGCGCGGAAGTCATCGTGTCGGCGGCGTTCAGCACTTCGAGATAACCGGCAAGGCCGGCGCGATAGCGATCGAGCGCGACCTGGTGCGCCTGGGCGGCGTCGTCGTAGGCGGCCTGCGTCGCTTGCAGCCGGTCCGCCAGCGCGCGTTTGCTTGCGGCAACGTCGGCCACGTCGTGCAGCGCCTTCGTCAGCGTTTCGTCGTAGTTCGCGACCGCCTCGTCGTAGGTCGCCCGCTTGCCGCGCAGTTCGCCGCGCAAACGTCCGCCATTGAAGATGGGCAGCGTGATCGCCGGCCCGAAGTTGCCGGCCACCGAAGCCGCGTTCGTCAGCATGTTCAGGCCAAGCGACTGGTAGCCGATCGACGCGCCGAGCGTGATGTCCGGATAGAACTCGGCGCGCGCGACGTCGATCCGCTTGGCCGCCGCCTCTACGCGCAGGCGTGCAACGACCACGTCCGGGCGACGGCCAAGCAGGCCGAGTCCAAGGTTGGCGGGCATGCCGGCAGGCTGGGTCAGGTCGACGGCCGGACGCTCGATGCGCAAGCCGCGGTCGGGCCCCGCGCCCATCAGCGCGGCGATCTTGTTGCGCTCCAGTGCAATCGATTCATCCAGCTCGAGCAGGTCGGCCTGCGCGCTTTGCTGCTTCGACTCAGCCTGCTTGACGCCGGACTGCGTTTCGAGCCCGTTTGCGAAACGCTCCCTGAACAGCTGTGCGGATTGCGTGCGCACCTGCAGTGCCGCCTGCGCACTGTCGCGCTCGGCAAACAGCCGCGCGAGGTCGGCATACGCTGCGGCGATCGACGCGGACAGCACCATGCGGGCCTGTGCCGCATCGGCGCGCGCCGCGTCGAGTTCCGACGTAGCGGCGGCTAGCGCCGCGCGATTCTTGCCCCAGAAGTCGATCTCGTAGCTGAAGTCGAGCTCGGCGGTGCCGTAGGGGCGCCATCCGTGAGGGACGAGAGCGGAGGGCGTGCCGTTGTTGTAGCTCTGCTTCTTCTTTTCGACCGAGCCCTGCGCGCTGACTTCGGGCAACAGCGCCGCGCCTGCCACCTGCGCCGACGCCTCGGCGTTATGCAGCTGCGCCTCGGCGGCCGCCAGCGTCGGCTCATCCTTGAGCGCTTCCGCGATCAGCGCGTTCAATTGCGGATCGTGATAGCCGAGCCACCACTGATCGGTGGGCCAGGCGGACGCGGTGCCGACCTGCTTGCCGGAGCCCGCACCGAGACTTTCTGCCGTCTCGTACCTGCTGATGTCTTTCGTTACCGGCTTTTGCGGCATATCAGGCAGTTGCGCGCAGGCGCTCGCCACGATGGCGAATGCGAATGCGGCGGCCAGTCTCACCGGTTTCACCTGGCTCCAAATGTCCGTGCTCTCTTGCATGATCTCCTGCTCCCTCGCTCCGTTTTACAATACTGCACAGTCTAGTTATCGAAATCATCCATGTCAACAGAAATAAACTGTACGGTTCAGGTATGGTAAGATCACAACATTGAAAGTCGAAGGCCGGTCACGGGCGTCGCCGCCGGCCATGTCGTTGATCGGTCGCGCAGACCGGAGGAGCATTGAAGATGAGAGTGAAAACAGAAGCAAAGCGGCAGGTGATCGTTGACGCCGCGTTTGAGGTGTTCAGTGAATTGGGGTTCGAGCTTGCGTCGATGTCCGAGATTGCGGCGCGGGCAGGCGTGTCGAAGGCCACGCTCTACAACTACTTCAAGTCGAAGGACGAGATGTTCACCGAGTTCATGGGCGTCGCCGCGCAACAGGGAGTAGAAGCTGCACTCGAGCGACTCAAGACCACTGTGCCGGTTCGCGACGCACTGGTGAGCTTCGGCAAGCACTGTCTGGTTGCGATCCTGACACCGCAACTGCTCGCGGTGCGCCGTCTCGCGCATTTTGAAGGTGGCCGGTCGAACGTCGGCGCCCTGTTCTATGAGCGCGGGCCGAAGCCCGGGTGGCAAGTGGTGACTGACTTCCTGCAGCAATCGATTGACGCCGGGAAGCTGCGCAGCTGTAACGCAGCCGTCGCGACAGCGCATTTGCGTGGGCTGTATGAAGCGGAATTGCTGGAACTCTGCCTGCTGGGCGTGCCGGCGGATATCAGTGCGCGCAACATCGCCAAAGTCGTTCAAAGAGCGGCCGATGTGTTTCTGGCCGCATATGGGCCGACGGACGGGACTGACGCCGCATAGGCCAGGTGCCTGGACGGTCGCGAACCTTGGGAGACGGCAAGCGAACCGCCATCGTGTCGTCAGGTGGACGGTTCACCCTGCACAGCGTCGGCAAAATCCGCCGTTTGCAACGCGTGACATGGGTAATCAGCCCGTTGCGGAGCCAATCGTCACGATGAATGGCCCGTGGACGGCTACTCCGGATCATGCCCGGATGGCGGGGCACGCCGATCGCGGTCGATGCTCTCGCCGAAACCCGCAGGCAGCCGGCGAAGACGCCGCGCCTTATCGAATTGCTGAGGAATTGCTGAGGAAGGGTTGAGAGCAGTCCATTGCTGAACCAACCACGGTCTCGCGGCCAGCGATCTGCCGACGTCATGAACGAATCGCCGGCAAACGCCGGTCGTGCATCACATGCGCATACAGCGATGAACAGAATCCGGGTAGCCGCGACATTCGCCGGTCTCCAAGGTATGGCTGCGCGGGTTGCGCAGTCATATGGGGTTATTTCGGAAGCTGGGTCGGGACTTGCGCCGACGCTTGTGTCGGAAGCTGCGGAGGTTGCGGAAGCTGCGGCCCACCTTGTGAAAGCTGCTTCGTGGACGGTTGCCCGGCGGACGCTGGCTGCTGCGACGGCAATTGCTGCGGCAGATTGCTTTGCGCAAGCACGGATGTGCTGGTAAGGAAGGCGAACAGTACAAGGAAGGTCTTTTTCATTTCAATGCTCTACAGTTGGTCGTCTTGATTTTGATGCGATTAGCAGCCGCGGGCCGTATCAACGCGCGGCCAAGGTTGCCTTGTAACGCCAGGACGCTGTTGCGGTACTGAAGTCGACGGGGCTACCCGACGCTACGTTGTCTGACGGGAGGGGAGCGGACGAACTAGTCACCCCGCCGCAGTTGTTGAACGCTTGCCGCTGGGCTTCCACGCGGGCTAACACCGCCTGAAAGTCCATTGCATGTTGTGTATTGGCGCCCGTGTGGTCATGGTAGCCGACCGTTTGACGCTGAACCGGTTGCACAGCCGCTTGCTCATAGGTTTGGGGACCGCTGCTGCTAGCGAATGCGGCGGTCGAGAAGGACAGGATCGACGCGACAACAGGGACGGGGATGAAGGTCTTCGACTTCGGCATGATCAGACTCCATATCGAGCGTCGGATGCAGGAGACGCCGTGTTTGGGGAACAACGGTCTGGCGAGGCATGACTGCTGTTTGCCAGTTCGTTGCCAGTCTAGTCACTTACCGTCGGCTTACAAGCATCTGCGGGGCAACGGATAGTTGCCGTCGCTGCAAGGTTTTAGCCGATTGCCCTGGAGCGGTGCGCAGTTCTTTAGTGTGTCCGGAGGCAGGGGCCGTGCGGACCATCTGAATGACACGCAGCACATTTGCTTCGACGCTATCCAGCCGGGCGTTACGCAAGCGGGATCAGCCGTCGAGCGTGCAAGCTTCAATCGAAGTTCGTTGTCAAGACCGCTACGTGAATATTGGAATGCCTTCCGCTTGTTGTTCTGATGCCAGCGATTCGCGGTTCGCACAAACCCAACTCACGTTCCAGATCGGTTCATCGAACACGGGAGTCATTCATGAGGTCGTTCAGCACGCGTTGCGCAGCGCTGCTACGGCCTCCACCACGATGGGGCTATCGATGTGCTGGGCCAGGCGCTACCCGAGGTCGAGCGCCTCGCCGCGCACACGACCGTCGTGACGCACTGAGCCCTCTGCGCGCAACGACGAAGGCCACTCGATCACTCGCCCAATGGGGCATTTATGACGGTTCTGTTGGCTGGTAGAGTTACCGCCATTCCCCCTTGACGCGGATCAAGCGCCGAACGCGGCCCATGCTGGGGTTCAACACTTTCGCTGTGCCCGGACCCTTGACCGACATCAGATTGGCAACTTTCTTGCACGATCCATTGCCGGTTTCGCCTTCGTGACCATTTGCCCACGCGTCTATAACGGCGCGATTCGGAGATCGTGACAATCACTTTCGCATGGGGGCGGATTTGACCAGCCGATCTCGACAGGCTAGCTGGATACGTAGCGCGCCGGCCAGCACAAGCTCCGTTCGACACCCTCAACCTACAAACTAAACACGTCGAGTCGCGCAAGATTTGCAAACGTCCCTCGCACACCTGTTAAGCGACATTCGCGCGCATCGGCGACGTCCTGTATGTGGCTCGAGGAGACAAGTTGACTGATCGGTCGCGGGCAGCAACTGCGCTGTCGAGCAGTGTTGATCCGGGAAGGATCAACAGCGAAACACGCCCGCGAAAATCAACAGGATGGATCGCTAAAGGCGAGCTCGACTAATGGTGCGAGCATCATGGCAGCCGCGTTTGCGGGAGGCGGCTCGA